>CALHUZ010000590.1 GCA_938039305.1 uncultured Saprospiraceae bacterium | reverse complement strand
ATGGCCTTAATAGGAAAAATAAGAAATAATATGTGGCTGGTGTTTATCATCATAGCCCTTGCAACAGCATCATTTATACTCATGGATGCCATGGGCCCAGGTGGTGGAATGGGAGGAGCCAATGCTGGCACACCTATCGGAACCATCGCTGGCCAAAGCGTCTCTCAGACTGACTTTAACAGGTCTAATGAGTTCCTTTTTGGAAATATCCAAGACCCAAACGCGAAGAGAGAAGTTCTATGGAACTACTATATCGAGAACGGTATCATAGCTAATGAAGCTGAAGCGCTTGGTATGGCAGTAGGAAGAGATGAGCTTATGGACTTACAGTTCGGAGCCAATATCAGCCCTGTGATCCGTAACAACTTTACGAATCCGAACACTGGGCAACTTGATGTAACAAGATTGCAACAGTTCAAGAATCAATTTGAAACTGGTGGGAATATTGAGCCTCAATTGGCTATGTTCTGGAGTGAGCAGGAGAAGCAGATCAAAAAGGAAGCACTACAGTCTAAGATCAACAGTCTTGTACAGAAGGCGATTTATACACCTAACTGGATGGCTGAGAGTGGTTACCAAGAAGAGAATGGTAGCGCTGACATCGCTGTAGTTAAAATACCGTTTGACAATATCCCTGCAGGTGATATCTCTGTGAGTGATGCTGATATCAGTTCTTACATAACTAAGAACAAAGCTACTTATGAGCTCAAAGAAGAGATGCGTCAAGCGACATATCTATCATACAAATTGGTACCAAGCCCAGCAGATAGTGCGCGCCTATTGGCTACTATGAATGAAGTGATGACTGGTTTTAGAACAACACAAAATGACTCGTCATTCACTATCGCTAACAATGGTTTTTATAGCACTGGCTATGGAAAGGCGACGCAATTAGATGAGTTCTACAAAGACAAGGTAGGATCATTTGAGGTTGGTCAAGTTTATGGTCCTTATGTATTAGGCACGAGCTATCAAGCAGTGAAATTAATTGACAAAAGAGTACTTCCTGATTCAGTTAAGGCAAGACACATAATGCGTACAGTGACTGCAGGAAATGCAACACAGCTTGCAGAGGCTAATAGATTAATAGATAGCCTTCAAGGCGCTTTGAACAGAAACAAGTCAAACTTTGCGGCATTAGCTGAAGAGTTTAGCCAAGATCCTTCTAATGCTTCAGAAGGTGGCGACTTGGGTTATTTTACTCAAGGTCGCTTTCCTAAGTCCTTTAATGATGTTTGTTTTTTAAGTGGAGAAGAAGGCGGTGTATATAAAGTGCAGACAAGCGTTGGAGTACATCTCTTATACGTAGAAGACAGAATGTTCTTGGATGGAGAGCCAGGTTATCAGTTGGCTTATGTCAATACGCCGATCCTTCCGGGAGAAGAAACACAGACTAAGGGATACGATACAATGTTAGAACTTATTAGTTCTTATCCATTTCTTTCAGATCTAAAGGCAGCTGCTTCTTCTAATCCTACTTTAACTACAGCAACAACTGATAATCTTCCGATCAATGGTTATCAGATCGCTGATCTTGGTGGTAGCAATGTGTCCAGAGAAGTAGTTAAGTGGTTGTTTAATGCTAACACTTCCGTAAATGATGTTTCTCAGACGGTATATGAATACACTAACCCAGTGAACTACTATCCTGAGAGATATGTGATTGTTGGTCTTGAAAGAATCAATGCACCTGGTCTTCCATCAGCTGCGGATCTTAGAGATAAGGTTGAGTTTACAATACTCAATCAACTTAAGGGCGAGAAAGCAGTAAGTCAGATCTCAGGGACAAACCTTGGATCTATTGCAAGTCAATTCAATGCTACAGTTGATACATTGAGAAACCTTAGCATGCTAAACAACTTTGTGCCTGGCTTAGGTAATGAGCCTGGTGTATTAGGCGCTGCCTTTGGTCAAGAGAATGGCGGTGTTTCTGCTCCTTTACTTGGGAACAGTGGTGTTTATGTAGTTAAGACATTGAATAAGACATCAGCAGGTGATGCGACAGGTATCAGCTTTATAAAAAGAACAATGGCTGGAGGAAAAAAGACATCTATCCAGTATGGTTTACTTGAAGCGCTCAAAGGCCTTCATGAAGTAGAAGACAATAGAGCTATTTTCTATTAAGGAAATGGACTTAGAATATATTTTAAAGGGATGACTTAAGGTTGTCCCTTTTTTATTGAAGTACGGCAGAAGTTGGGAGTATTCAGGCAAAGAGTCTTTGACCTCTTGTCTTAATGCCAATGCTCGAAAGAATAAAGAGCCAAAACCAATATTTGATTCTTAAATTCTGTTGTATTCTATAATCTATCGTTTATATCATGAGATACTTACTGTATAGTTTTGGAGCCCTTTCTATTTTAATTTTCATGATCAGTTGTGATGATGCTGGCCATATTATGGAATATAGCGAAGACGGATCTTTATACCGAGACTATTATGTCGATGATGATTCTCTTAATCATGGAAAGTACTTGGTCTACTATGAAGGAAAGAATGAAGTATTTGAAGAGGCCAACTATGTACATGGAGTTTTAGAAGGGAAGCGAACGCTGTATTTTGAAAACGGAAACCCAGAGATAGAGGAGACATATAAGAATGATAAGATGGTGGATACACTCAAAGTGTATTATCCTAATGGTACAATACAAAGAAAAATGAGTTACGTCGATGGAGTGTTGAGTGGTTCGGTTCTTTCATATTTTAAAACGGGTACTTTAAAGGAGTTTGCTACAGTAGAAGACAATCTTGAAAATGGCCCTTTTAAAGAATATCACCCGAATGGGAAGTTAAAATGGGAAGGGCAATTTCTCAATGGAGATAAAGAATTTGGAGAGCTCACCAACTATGATTCCACAGGTTTGATGATTAGAAAAATGTGGTGCGATAGCCAAGCTGTTTGCAAAACCACATGGACAATTGAGAAAGGGGAGATATAATATGCACTCTTTGCTCGCACATCAAATAACCATAATTCAAAAGACTATTCTTTTTGTGATTTTGGGTATTGGTGCTTTATCACTAAATGCACAGATCGGAGGGCTATTCACTTATGATTTTCTAAATCTATCTTCGTCGGCAAGAGCTACTGCTTTAGGAGGTTATCCTATATCTATCTCTGATGAAGACGTTGCACAAGGCTTGGCTAATCCAGCTCTGATCAATGAGAAAATGTCTCATCATCTTTCGATTAATCATAACTTTCATCTAGCGGATATATCTCATGGATTTATGGCCTATGGACTATCACTAAAGGATCAGAAAACATCTTTTATAATTGGTGCTAGTTATATCAACTATGGAGAATTTACAAGAGCAGACATATTTGGAAATCGAACAGGCAATTTTTCAGGATCAGAGAATGCTTTCACTTTGGGTGCAAGTAGGAGTATAGATGAAAGACTAAAAGTAGGCGCCAATCTCAAGTTTGTTAATTCTAATTTTGATACCTATCAATCCATAGGCCTTGGATTAGATTTAGGTCTCTACTATCATAACGATATTAAGGATTTGAGCTGGTCCTTTGTTGTAAAAAACATAGGTGGCCAACTCTCTTCTTTTGATGTGCAACGAGAACCTTTTCCAATAGATATTCAGATTGGTTATGCTAAAAGATTGGAGCATCTACCATTTCGATTTATGATAACGGGACATAAGCTTCATAGATGGAATCTTAGATCTCCACTTGATGATCAAGGCACCATCTCACTGATCGGCCAAGAACCACAAGAACCTTCAAGTTTTTCAAAAACCGTCGATAATGTATTTAGACATTTGGCTTTTGGAGGAGAGCTTATGATTGGCCAAAAGGAGGCCTTTAAGCTGCGTTTCGGTTATAATCATTTGCGGAACAAGGAGCTGTCTGTCTCAGGCTTTCGTAGCCTGAGTGGTCTTAGCTTTGGCTTTGGTTTAAGAATTAAAAAGATACAATTAGACTATGGAGTAGGGTGGTATCACCTTGCTGGAGGGGCTAACCATCTGAGTGTTTCAATTGATCTTGAAAGCTTGTTTAGTAAATTGTAGAACGGTAAACTATAGAGCATTTGTAGATTCTGATGGAATTTCTATTTTATGTGTTT
>CALHUZ010000589.1 GCA_938039305.1 uncultured Saprospiraceae bacterium | reverse complement strand
GTGATCTTTGTTCCTTCTATTGATGATCGGATGAAGATCCCACTATTCCCATTTGCAGATTGCTTGAAGTCTACACTTAGATCAAAGTCTTTGAAGGTTTGATTAGTCCCAAGATATCCATAACCTTTATCGGGTCCGCTTTCACAAACCAATTCTCCACCTTCTACATACCACTTCTCAGTGCCATAGATAGTCCAACCAGTGAGGTCCTTTCCGTTGAATAATTCCGTTCCTTTTTTAGATGCCATTTTATCTTGACTAACTGCACAGGATTGTGTAGTGATGATAAGGGCAACAAGTAGTAGAATAGATGTGAAGTATTTCATGATTCTAAATTATAATTTACATTAAAATGTCGTTGATAGCTTGGGTCTTTGGAGGCAGGTCTGTCTCTCCAAGCATTTGACGTAAGTCTATTTCTATAGTTCTTGTAAGCGCCGTCATGGGCACATCGTTTATAAAGTTTTCAAAAGGATCTTCGCTACTATCTCCGACTGTCTCCATAGTTATGAATATCCAAGCGATCAAAGTGAAGAAGGGAACTGTGAGCCAAATGAATTCATGGCTTAACTTTGCAAATTCTCCAATCAAACCAAAGGGCATGATTAGAATAAAGATCCAAATAAAGACTTTGCTAAAGTAAGCGAATTGACGAGGGAATGGTGTATTGTTGATACGTTCACACTTTCCTTGGAAATTATAAAATTGCTCAAGCACTTTCATCATTTCCATGTGACGAAAATCATCGATTAAGAATGGGCCTTCTCTCAGATTTTTCAAATCTTCTCCTTGAGCTCTTATCATTTGTGTAGGTAGATTGGCGCTATACTCTAAAGAGGCATATTCTTCCGGCAATAAGAAAGGAGAGACGTCTTTATCGCAAGCCTCTTTATCTGGCCTTTCTCCTTGGAGTTTCTTTGCCATCCCTTTATGAACCATGCTAAAAGCAGAGGCACGTCTTAGGTGATGAGTCAAGGCGTAGCACCACCCTATATGGCGATAGATAAGACGCTGATGGATGGCTTTAATTTCTTCCTTGCTAGTAGCTTCAGTAGCATGTAGATTGGTGACATAGGACAAGACGTGATTGCCCCAAGTTCGACTATAGTTAACTATACCTCCCCATATTTTCCTCGCCTCCCAGAACCGGTCATAGGCTTGATTATTCTTGAATCCAACATAGAAAGCAACTGCGATTCCTATCGTACTCACAGGCAAAAATGGAATGCTGATATTAACGCCCTCTATCTCCAAGTGATCCACATAGTGATGTAGATAGACAATGAGAGAAGAATAGCCAATGAAGAAAAGAACATTCTTCCATGCAAACTTTAGGACGATGTCCCATTTTATATTACGCCGTACGTACACACTTTTCTGGATTGATTTCGATCATCAATATACAAATGAGATGAACAAAACATGCAACACAGTTGCGCAGAAGATGATATAGATTCGTCTTTATTATGGGACATCATCATCATCACAATCATTCGCATGCAAGTTCAGAAGGCTCAAATCTTGGATTAGCTTTCGTTATTAATCTCGTATTTACGATTATCGAAGTAATTGGAGGCTTCTATACTAATAGCCTCGCTATACTCTCAGATGCTGTACATGACCTTGGTGATAGTCTTGCACTTGGCATGGCATGGTACTTCCAGAAGGTATCTAAAAGGCCAGCGGATTATGAGTTTACATATGGCTATAAGCGATGGAGCGTGATCGGAGCCATCATCAATAGCGTGGTGCTTATCCTCGGATCTATCTTTATCCTGCAAGCTGCGATCCCAAGGATCTTAGCGCCACAACCTACATGGACAAGTGGTATGATGATATTGGCAGTGTTAGGTATTGTATTTAATGGTCTGGCATACTCTAAAACACATGCAGGACATAGTCATAATGAACAGGTGGTTTCGCTTCATCTACTCGAAGACCTATTGGGTTGGGTAGCTGTATTGATAGGTTCTATCATCATGTACTTTACGGAGTGGTATTGGATAGATCCATTGTTATCTATCGGCATCTCTCTCTTTATACTCTACAATGTGATTAAGAGTGTAAAGAGTACGGTCAATATCATCCTTCAAGGCACTCCAGAAGATCTGGATATTTCATCTCTTGAATCTACTATCAAGTCGATCAATGGTGTCGAAGATGTCCACGACATACATGTCTGGACAATGGATGGCGAACATAATGTACTTACAGCTCATGTAGTCGTTCCAGCGTCAATGACGCTGGAGAATGCCAATATCCTGAAAAAAGAAATCCACCATGAGATGAAGCATTCTAAGATCTCTCATTGTACGATTGAGATAGAAAGAGTAGGAGAGGAGTGTGGGCAATTATAATGAAGTATAGAATAGCCGCATAAAAAAAGCCGATCCAAATTAATGAATCGGCTTGTAGTAGCGGCGACAGGACTTGAACCTGTGACCTTCGGGTTATGAGCCCGACGAGCTACCAACTGCTCCACGCCGCGATGTTTCTTTTCCATCTCCTTTTAGATGGGGTGCAAATATATAATTATTATTAAGACTAAGTCAAGAGAAATGAATCATATGAAAATGGTTCATGAAGCGTCTCAAGCAAAGTTTCTGTATATTCTCAGAATAGCCATTAAACTACCTTTCTAATAGTCCTGTACAGCCAACTGAGTATGATTAAAGTAATCACTAATCGATCTTAACAAATGTAGATCTCGATACAATCATTTCAGATGTTGGGTTCACTATCTCTATATTATAGCTACCTGGTATTAGTCTTGTGATAGCGATATTAAGATGGTTAGCACCTCTATAGGCAGTAGTCGTGATGACTTTAATGCCTAGGCTATTATAGATATTGACACTTAAGTGCTCATCGAACTCCTCTAAAAAAGAAACTTTGATGAAGTCTCTTGATGGATTAGGATAGACATCTATATTTTTCTTCTCTTCGTCATTTTCTGGATGAAAAGATGCAGCTACATATTCATTGATCGTTGCTGGCTCTGTTTCATTTGGCGCAAGCCACTCCATGATTTCTACAAATGCTGTAGCATATCCGTCAGTCTTTCCAGTCTCGCTCCAGACTATCTCGGAAAGCATATCTTTATCTTTCACTGCAAAGTTTAGAACAGCGACTCTATGCCAAAGATCATCTTTTTCTATGGCTATACCTCCATGGGCGACATCTTCAAGACCTATGTTAAAATTGATAAAACCAAGTTGATCATCGAAGCTAAGTTGGTTAACAGCATCAGCTTCCAAACCTTCTAAAATCTCCATAAACTGAAGTTGGCTATATAAATCTTGAGGCAAGTCGCTTCTCGAAAAATCTTGTTTGAGTTGGAGTAGGTCTGAATCGTAAAAAAGTCGATAATTTTGATCGGCGAGTCGGAATTGACCGCGGCCATCATAGCGAACTTCTACGTCCACGTAGACTGTCTCAGTTGCTTCATCATAGAAGCTCGGGTTTAGTCGTAATGATATATCATTACTAGCTAACAGTGATAGCGTTAGGCACGTCATCACTGTGATTAGGATTGTTTTCACAGTATAAGTATAGGTCGTTAGGTATTATGCTTATCTCGAAACGTTGGCCCAGGGTTGAGGAGCTTTTCGCAACAAGATTCAGATATAAGACCACTCAAATGCCCCGTACACCTACTTTCGATGAACGCAAAGGGCTGGTAATTAAGGCATTGTATTTAATTGCCATACGTAAGTCGTTTAAAATTAGACAATTACGGCAGTAAGTCAAATTGACTATAAAATTCAAATATAGCCGTCAATAGCATTTTTTATGGCCCTTGTTAAGACTAAAGCATCTCGTTTGTTAAAACATAGTGGTGGTTTTACCTTAATCACATTATGATATGGCCCATCAAGGCTGGTAAGAATATGCCCTTCTCTCAAGCTGTTGATGATATGTATTGCTAGATCTTCATTCGGAGTTTTTTGGTCCTTATCCTTCACTATATCTACACCAAGGAATAGGCCTGATCCACGGATATCACCGATACAGGGATATGTTGATTGCATACTCTTGAATAAGCCGATCAGATAGTCACCGGTTTCATGTGCATGCGCTTGAAGCCCTTCATCTTCAATCACTTGTAGCACCGCATCACCTATGGCACAAGAGACTGGGTTCCCTCCAAATGAGGAGAAGAACTCCATGCCATTATCAAAGCTTTCAGCGATCGCAGAAGTGGTTACTACTGCCGCCATTGGGTGTCCATTGCCGATAGGTTTGCCAAGTATGACGATATCTGGTTGAACATCATGCATTTCGAACCCCCAAAACCATTTGCCTAACCTTCCAAATCCAGTTTGCACTTCATCAGAGATACATAATCCGCCCATCTGGCGGATGTGCGGATAGACCTCCTTGAGGTAACCATCAGCGAGCGGTACTTGACCTCCACAACCTACGATTGGCTCCGCTATAAACGCTGCTATGTCATGGACCCGCTTCGAGCTAAGTGCTTTGATGAGGTCATTAGCATATTTGGCCCCTGCATCTGACCCTTGATACTTTCCTCGGTATGCATCCGGTAAAGGTGTTTGGAAGATTTTATTTTTTTTGCCTTTGCCACCTTTGTGTCCATACTTATAATGACTGATGTCTATACCGATCTGTGTATTACCATGATATCCATGCTCTAATACGATCATCTGCTCTCGTCCTGTATGTGTAAGTGCTAACCTCGTTGCTAAGTCGGACGCTGCACTTCCACTATTTACTAAGAATACTTTATCCAGATGGTCAGGGAAGTACTTTAGTAAGTGCTCGGTATATCTGGGAAGCGCCTCATAAATATATCGCGTGTTGGTGTTTAATTCGGCCATTGCCTTTTGTCCAGCGCGGACTACAGTAGGATGACAGTGTCCAACTTGAATGATATTATTATACGCATCCAGTATGGCATGACCAGAAGCATCATACATATATTGAAAAGCAGCTTGTTTCATATGAATCGGTCTGCGGTAACTTAGAGATAAGGCCTTCGACATGGTCTGATCTCTTCGCTGTCGCAAATGTTCTTCTTGCTGCTGCAGTTCTTGTTCTTCTGGAATCTCAAGACCGATAGCCACTCGCCATTTCTGCTGTGCATAGATTGGATTAATTGATATCCATTTTTCTAACAATGACCATGCGTCACTTTCGCTTACAGTTATGTAAGCACTATCTGGTTTTTGAGCAGCACTATGTGCAGAATTAAGAACGCTGGTACAAAGCCTTGTCGCTATGAAATAATAAAGTAGATCGATCTCATTCTTCTGAAGAGGGAAGACTTTATGATATGCTGATATCATTTGGGTGATTGCCTCTATTGGTTTCTCTTTGCCCATTGCCATGTATGCAGCTGATACAGCTACTTCATTGATAAGATATGAGTATACCATATCTCCAAAGTCGATCAGGCCTGAGACGAGACCATTTTGTTCTAAGACATTATGGTCATTCGCATCGTTATGTACTATCTGTCTGCGAAGAAAGGGTAACTGATCGATCACATGTGTCTTCCATTGAACTAAGAAGTATGCAACCAGTTTTCTCTTCGATGGATCTTTTATGGCTGATATATAATGCTCATTATTCAGGAGGTGAGCATGGTCCCAGCTTAGTCTTCGACTTTCTATATATGGATCTCTAATCTCAGATAATACCAAATCAATCTGCCCCAGAAAAGATCCAAGACTTGAAAGGAGGCCATCATTCTTATCTGTCTGAGCTAGAAAATTTCCTTCGACGTAAGTGAGCAGCCTCAACCATTTTTGTTCAGACTTTATCAAGACTAATTCGCCTTGATCTAAAGAAGCTATTGGAGTAGAGAATTCATATTTTTTTGAGAAAAGATCACTTTGGGATAGTAAAGACATAAGCCTATTCTCAGCTAATATTTCGCCTTGGTCCCCTTGTGATGCATCATAAAGCTTTGCTACATAGTTGCGATCAGAAGCGATGATCTTGTAGTTCGTGCTGTCGTAGCCTTCCATTGGCTGAAGTCTAAGAACGTCTATCCCATAATGGTCCTGAAGGGCCTTCTTCAGAGTAGTCATCTCCATAAAGCTAAGGTATATAATAGTTTTGTAGACGGTAACCAATTCTTCGCACCTCATGGAGTATCTTCGCGTCTCATGGAGTATGGACAAGTTGTAGTTAAGAAAGCGCGGATCGCATCGATAGAGCGAAAGCACCCTTGGATTTTTTCTGGAGGTGTTATCTCTCATCATGATTGTGTAGATGGTGATATTGTAGAAGTGAGATCGCCTCGAGGAGATTTTCTCGCTATGGGATATTTTCAAGATGCGAGTATAATGGTGCGCATCTTGGCATTTGAAGAAAGGGAGATTGATCAGAAGTTTTGGAATGAGAAGATCAGTCAAGCGATTCAGTTACGCAAGCAACTTAAGTTCCCATCTGCCGAGACCAATGCTTATCGTCTTATACATGGAGAAGGAGATGGCTTACCAGGGTTGATCATTGATATGTATGCAGAAGTTGCGGTGATCCAATGCCATGCTATCGGCATGCACATGATGCGCGAGCAAATCACTCAAGCGCTAAAGTCACAATTAGAAAATATTCCAAAAGCTATTTTTGTAAAAAGTGGAAACACTTTACCAAGAGATTATGCACTAGAGCAAGAAGATTACTTTATAGAAGGAAAGATTGAAGAAGTCCAAATTAAAGAACACGGCGCTCAATTTATAATTGATATAGTCTCTGGACAGAAGACTGGATTCTTCTTAGATCAAAGAGAAAATAGAAAGTTGCTTCAGTCTTATGCTCAAGGTAAGACGATTCTAAATCTATTCAGTTACACTGGTGGATTTTCGATTTATGGATTGCAAGGTGGGGCTAAAAAAGTAGTATCAGTAGATGTATCAGCTCCTGCCTTAGAGATCGCAGATCGCAATGCTGGACTAACGAAAATGGTAGATCAACATGAATCGATCGTAGCGGATGTGAATAGTTATCTCAAGGAGATTACTTCCGATCACTATGATATCATAGTCGTAGATCCGCCTGCATTTGCGAAAAGCAGAAGAAAAACACACAATGCTGTTCAGGCGTACAAACGTGTGAACGCAGCTGCAATTAGAAAAGTGAAAAGTGGAGGTTTGATATTTACCTTCTCTTGTTCTCAAGTCATAGATGCAACCTTATTTTATAACACTATTACTGCTGCTGCTATTGAGGCACGACGTCCCTGCCAAGTGATACATCATCTATCACAAGGACCTGATCATCCAGTCAGTATATTTCATCCAGAAGGGAAGTATCTTAAAGGTCTCGTCTTGAGAGTGGAGTAGTTACTTGCTTAGAGAGTGACTTATGTGTAGTGAAAGTACGATTCAAATAAAAGCACATTGCATCAACTTGGGTCTTCAGTCACTTAGGTTATAATGATTTCTGCCTCCCGTCACTTAAGCTATAATGATTTGTGACTTCCGTCACAAAAGCCTGGATTCTTAGTCGCCTTGCAAGTACATAGATGCACAGTCTTAGTTTCCGTAGCTGTAGTTTTTAAAGGCACGAATTCAGTACCTCTATGAGAACCATCGCACATAGGCTGCTTGCTTGATAATCCGCATGTGCACCATGCGTAAGTCTGTCCTTCTTTTATATCTACTGCTATCGGTGATGTACCTGCTACCTTAGGTGTTGCCATTTTTTCTTTTCTTTAATTTCTTAATATCACAAACCTTGCCATCTCATATTAAGGTTCAACAGCTAAGGTAACATTTATGAAGGACTACATGATATATCATAATCTGAGCATTGAAGCATCAGCAGAAAGAGTGTACGCAGCTTGTGTGGTGTCTGATGAACTCAATAAGTGGTGGACAGAAAAGAGCTCTGGAGTGCCGAAACTTGGTGCTGAGTATATGTTTTGGTTTGGGCCTGACTTTGATTGGAGAGCTGAAGTGATTGAGGTGGTGCCGCAGAAGATTATTAAGTGGCGGTTTAATAAAGCTGATGCTGATTGGACAAATACAGAATTGTCTTTAGCTATTGAGGAGAGAGAAAATAGTGTGTTACTTCATCTGGTACATCGAGATTGGAAGAAAGCGAATGAGCACTTTGGACGTACGAGCTTTTGCTGGGCGATGTATCTATTTGGTCTGAAAGAATATCTTGAAAAGGAATTAGAATAGTTAGAGGCAACTACAACAATTAGAAACTTTAGAGCAACTGTATTTGATGATAAATTAATTAACTAACAAGATTCATGAAGCTGGACCATTCTTGGTCAGCATCTGCTCTTTTGTAAGAAGATATGTGAGGCACTTGCTGGGAGATAAGGTTATCAAGAGGATCAGAATAAGAGGAAACCGTAGCTTCGCTTATTCTTAACTCTGACACCTTGGACAAGTCCATGGGCCGGTTAATATAGTTTTCCTTTGTCATCATTTGGTTTTCTGTACAACTCAGTTCACTTTGGGGAAATGAAATCTGAGTTTAGGTTAACTCATAGTATATTTTTATAGGTACACTTCAAAGATGAAGGACTTTGACCCTCCATGCTTGGTATTCGCACTGATAATATGACATGTAGCTTGCAAAAAATCGCATTAAGCGCAATATTTTGTGACCTTGAGGAATATTAACATGCCATAATTGGAAAGCAAACGATTAAGAAAATGCCATAAATGACACCTTTTTTGCCTCAGATCATATGGATATACTGGCATCAAGGCTTTGATGACGCTCCTGAGGTGGTTCAGAAATGTGTCCAATCATGGCAAAGAAAGAACCCTTCATATGAAGTGAGGCTCTTAGATAGAGATAGTATAACACGATATGTTGATATTCGAAGCGTCGTACCCGAGCGGCGATTAAACAAGATGAGTCTTGCGGCACAAAGTGATGTCCTTAGAATATCACTCTTGTCAGCATTTGGTGGGATTTGGGTCGATAGCACTTTGATGTGCTTAAGATCTTTAGATGATTGGCTGCCTGATCTCAGCCCAGAAGCTGATTTATTTGGGTTTAGTAATCCAGGTCCTGATAGAATGATATCGTCATGGTTCTTAGCTGTCCTCCCGGACTCATATTTGGCGAAAGCTTGGTTAGAGAGTACGATAGAATATTGGTCCCGATGGAAGTGGAGGCGCAAATACTATTGGTTTCACTATCGTTTTGGGGTCCTATATAATGAGGATGGTAGATTTAAAAACCATTGGGATCGAGTAAATAAGATATCTGCGGATGG
>CALHUZ010000588.1 GCA_938039305.1 uncultured Saprospiraceae bacterium | reverse complement strand
CTCTAAGAAAGAAAGAGGTGAGATGGTTAAGTATCTGCTTGAGATTACTAATCTAATGGATGCGCGCAAGAAGAGTGTTTCAAGCTACTCTGGGGGTATGAAGCAGAGATTTGGTATCGCTCAGATGCTCCTCAATAATCCAAAGTTGATTATAGTTGATGAGCCAACAGCGGGCCTTGATCCTGCAGAGCGAAGACGTTTCTTGAATGTACTTAGAGAGATCGGAAGTGATCATATAGTCATATTTAGTACGCACATCGTAGAAGACGTTCAAGAGCTCTGTAACGATATGGCCATCATGAATCAAGGAAAGATTCTACTTAGAAGTTCACCATTAGATGCTGTGTCAGCATTAGGGGGGCACATATGGACGAAGGTGATTTCTAAAGAAGAAGTTGAGTCAGCTACGGGTACTTATCAAGTCTTATCTACTTCTTACAACCCTGACAATTCTTTGAACCTTCGCGTGTATGCAGACCATCAGCCAGATGGATTTAATACTGCTACAGCCGAATTACAAGATGTATACTTCACTTATCTCAATGGATTTAAATCATAAGATATGTTGAAGACGATTTTTTCATTTGAGTTTGGGAGATGGATAAACAAACCTTTGTTTTACATCTACGCGGTTATTCTCATGGGTGTTGGAGCCTTGTTTACGGCTGGTGCTGGTGGTGTGTTTGATAGCAATACTGCAACGGTAAGTGGGCTCACTTTTATAAATTCTCCTTTGCAACTTGCATACTTGATGGGGTCACTTTCGGCTTTTGCATTTTTTCTTCTGCCATCGATTGTAGGTGCTACAGTTCAAAAAGATTTCAAGAGCAACATGTATCAATTGTTGTATTCTTTTCCATTTAAGAAAGCTGACTATATTTTTGGTAAGTTCTTAGTGGGTTTATTGATCTCATTTATACTACTTGTTTTATTAGGTTTTGGTGCACAGATAGGAACTGCGTTTCCGGGAGTAGATCAGAATCTCATAGCGCCATTTAGCATGAGGGCTTATATTGAGATTTACTTAGTTTTTGTGCTGCCTAATTTGATTTTATTTTCAGCTGTTGTTTTTGCGGTTACCTTGTTTTCAAGAAGTGTGATTGCCGGATTTGTCGCGATTGCAGTATTGTACTTTGGGCAGTCGATGGCTGATGTGTACTTAGCTAATCAGGATTATACTTTACTTGGGGCTTATCTTGATCCATTCGGTTTGAATGCGGTCAATTACTATGCAAAGTACTGGACGATCACTGAGCAAAATGAAAACATGCTTCCACTTAAGGAAGTTGTTATTTATAACCGCCTTATTTGGACGACCATAGGGTTGGCTATTTTTGCTTTTACGTATTATAAGTTTTCATTCCATAGCGAAGCGTTGAGTTTGAAGTTCTGGAAGACGAAATCAGAGAAGAAGACTGCAAAGTTTCAGCCTGGATTGATCCAGACGATATCACTTCCTAAGGTGTCGTATTCTACAGGTATCCTTCAGTCGCTGAAAAGTGCGTGGGCCTTGACTAAGATCGATCTGAAGTATATCATCAAAGGTGGGCCTTTTGTTGTTATCGTGATATTGGCTTTGCTCTTTATGATCATTATGGTTGCTGCGAGTGGGCAAATATTCCAGACGGAGACTCTGCCAGTTACCAGAGGGTTGTTAAGTATTCCAGGTGGGGTGTTTAGTATATTCATTGCACTACTCACTTTTATATATACGGGTCTCTTAGTTCAGCGACCCGAGACTACAAGAATGTATCAATTAGAAGATGCTACACAAGAGAGAAGTTGGGGGTTTTTAGTTTCCAAGTTGATGAGTGTGACCATCATGCAAATGATTCTCCTCAGTGTGATCATGATAGCTGGTATAGCTATTCAAATCTATAAAGGGTTTTATAATTTTGAAATTGACTTATATCTTTTTGATCTCTATGGTGTGAAGTTGATCAATTATGTTATTTGGTCGTTTATGGCATTCCTGTTTTTTACGATTATACCTAACTTCTATCTTGCTCTATTTTTATTGTTGGGCATTGCCATGGGGCAGAATTTCTTAGATCTCATAGGAGTAGAACAATCCATATACAAGTATAACAATGGTCGAGGTACATCATACTCAGATATATCTAAGTATGGCACAACACTGCCCGCATATTATTTGTATAAACTCTATTGGTTTGGGTTAGGAATATTCTTTTTAGCAGTCTCTTATCTTTTTTGGAGAAGAGGAGTTCGGCCTTCATTCAAACGCACTTTTAGCAAGGCAAAATCAAGGTTCAATCTTGGTGTCATTGGTGCGATGGTTTTAGGGCTTGGGATGTTTGTCTTTTTTGGGAGTTGGATATACAAAGAGACTAATGTTGATAGAGAATATATCTCTTCTAAAATGGGTGAAGAAAGAAGAGTTGATGGAGAGAAGCAGTACAAGAGATTTGAAAATAAAGCACAACCACGAATTACAGACGTTAATCTAAATATAAATCTCTTTCAAGATGAAAGAAATATAGAAGGACAAGGTGTGTATACGTTGTTGAATAAGTCAGAAGTGGCTATTGATACTGTCTTTATAAATTATAATGACCTGGCATCTGAGATGTCTTTCAATAGAGCGCATTCAGAAGTGCTTCATGATAGCACATTAGAGGTGAAGTTGTTTGAATTTAGTGATCCATTGATGCCAGGAGAATCTGTTGCTTTAACTTTTGAAATCGCGAACAAACCTAATTCTATTCTCAGGAATAACTCGCCTGTAAGAACCAACGGTACTTTCTTCAGTAATGGATATTTTCCTACTATTGGT
>CALHUZ010000587.1 GCA_938039305.1 uncultured Saprospiraceae bacterium | reverse complement strand
TCCTGTACTTCTTTGACATAAACAAAGTCCTTTTTTGAAAAAAGGGAAAATGGAGAAGAGCATGTTGTTAGTTCTTAGTTGATGCAATGAACTGGAGTAAAGCTGCAATATACACTCAGATAATTCAAGAGGCATTGTCCGAACGGGCTATATAATTGTTCGAAGCATTAGAAATCGATGACCAAGGAAAGATAGAGAAGGGCCAGTTGTGTGGTTACATTGACTAACTGCTGATCTATTCCTTATATTACAGTCGCATCCACTATAGATAAAGAGTCTATAGCATAACAACCAGAAAGTAATAAATCACTGCGTAATGCTTAAAATATTGATTGTCGAAGATGAGCTCATCATAGGTGCTCACATATCGACCGTACTTCAAGAACACGGATATGAGACCTTAGACGTAGTGTCTCGGGGTGAAGATGTCCCAGGTATCATAGCAACGATGCAGCCCCACCTCATAATCATGGATATACAATTAGCGGGTCAGTTAGATGGTATAGAGACGGCCAAGATAATCTCACAGACTTCTCGACTCCCAGTTATCTTCCTTACCTCTAACACTGACTCTGCTACTTTTGAAAAGTCTAAGGAAGCCTATCCATACGCATTCTTGTCTAAGCCCTTTAAAGAAGATGATCTAATGAGAACCATCGAATTAATCAATAACCGATTACATTATACTGAAGGTAAGGTTGATAGGGAAGATGTTGCTCTTGAACTCTTGGATAGGATCTTCGTCCGAGACAAGGATAAGATGGTGCGAATTAATGTAGCAGATATTTTATATGTGACCGCAGATAGAAACTACTGCAATGTTATGACCGCAGATAAGAAATATGTCCTCTCGGTAAGCCTCAAGTCATTCGAAACGAAAGCATCATCTACCTCGTTCGTCAGAATACATCGATCCTATTTGGTCAATCTATTTAAAATAGATCAATTGGATGATCACTATGTGTTTATAAATAATGAATCACTGCCAATCAGCAAAAGTTATAAAAAAGAACTAGTAGGTAAGCTTAAGTTGATTTAGATCAGGAAGTGGATTCTCAATGATGACATATCGATCTAATAGCAATCTTTTTCTTTCGCGATTATTGCTTATTGTAATATTTGCACTGTCTAATTCCTTAATTCTAAGTGGAGTTGATATCAACCAAGACTCTTCTACCTTTAATGTAGCTGACCTAAGTAATGAACCAGCTTTTCTTTATAAATATCTGAAAATTTATAAAACTGCAGATGCTGAAAGGTCAGCCCTTTCTCAATCAATAAACCAACTTGACTTTCAGTCAAATGATACGAAGAGTAACTATGAGTCCAGTAGTAATTACTATGTCAGGATAAGCATTAAAAATGATTCTCCAGACAGCAGTAATTTACTACTCAATTTTTCACCTAATAACTGGAATCAGAGTTGGGGACATATTAAAGTGCAAGGCTATAGGAATGACGAGATGATCTTTAACGTCAAGACTGGCTATAATTATATTCCAACTGATAAGCCTGTTCATTCGGTGATGAACCTACTTTCTTTACAAATGCGACCTTATGATCAATTAGAAATAATTGCTTATTTAGATGGTGTTACTAATAGTGATGCAAACACACCAAAATACATTGATTTTGTTCTTTTAAAAGAAAGTCAGTCAGTAGGGCTAAGAGCGGATTATCCTTTTAAAGGAGAATATATCCTTCGAAAATCACAAGCTGCATTTAGAGCGAATCATCTCGTTAATCATGAAATCTATAAGGATAGGAGTGCATCTAAGTCTATCGAAGAAATCGACGAATATTGGGAGTCACTGGAGACGAGTGATGTATTCAATACGGTACCCGATGTAGATGCTGTGTATTGGCTTAGAACTAAACTGATAGGCACTCCTCAATTCAACGGCAGGCATATATTTCAAGTCTCTAATGCTCCTAATTGGGCAGAAGGCTATTACATGCCCGCAGTTGATATTTTCAGCTACAACTATGTTTATGGCTACTACAAGAATTCAAATGGAGCGTTTACTCATCAGCGAGTTGGTGATCATGTAAAAGCTCAAGACCGTCCACTTCAATTCTGGGCCAACTTTCTAACAGTAGATGTGCCTTTAGGTGATACGATCAACTACTATGTTAGATTAGAAGGAGGAGATCGTAGATTCCCCATAGCCTCGATTGTGATGTACCACCTTGATCCTTTGTCTATCTTTCCTAAACAGGTTAATCAAGGTTGGATCCACGGCTTATATTATGGGGCGTTAGGAGTATATTTACTCTTCTTTTCGCTACTCTTCGTCGTAGAAAAAGAAGGCCTGTATTTGTATTTTAGTATTGCAATATTGGGTCTGTTAATGATGAACATCTTTCCAGAAGATATCTTTGTCAGATACGTAGTATTTCCCACTTGGAGAGACTGCCATGTTCCATTGTACTTTCTTGGAGTTTTTGCTGAGTCTTTTGGTTTTTTAAAATTCACCGAAAAATATTTTCTAATAGACAAGTCTTCCATCCTTAGTAGATTGATTATTCCTGGACTTATTACAGTCCTTGGATTTGCTGCACTATATGCTGCTATAAAGTTTGAATATCTACCGATAACCGGCAATCCGCTTTTTGAACCGTATATGCTTACGCTTCTCTTCCTTCAACTAATCACAATTCTTCTACCCATAGTCATTGCGATCATCGCTAAAAAGAAGGAAGCTGTTTCTAAAATGTCCTATTTTATATGTTTTGTTCCTTTGGTAATTGCTGGTGTATATCATTTTGGAAACTTGTTTCTACCCAATTTCTTTAGCTTTGAAGGTTTCCAAACAGTAGCAGAAACGGATCAAAGTTTTAATTTTATAAAACTTGGTGTCGCGGCGATGCTTACACTTTTTGCCATGAATGTTGGCTTTCGCTCTAATAGACTTAAGGCTGATAAAAAACAAGCACTACTACTTGCAGAGCAGAGTGAAATCATCGAAGCCAAAAGCAAGCAAAATGAAACCCTCTTAAAGGAAATACACCATAGAGTTAAGAATAATCTTCAAACTATATCAAGCCTTCTCTACCTGCAATCATATGGAGAAAAGAATGAGAAGACCAAAGAAAATATAGCTATTACCCAGCAACGTGTGGAGTCCATGGCACTCATACATAAGAACTTATATCAGCGCGATAATCTTGCTGCTATAGAAATGAAAGAATACATAAAGAACTTATGCGAAAGCCTAATCAGTGCGTATCAAACACCCGATAAAAAAGTGAAGTTAATAATGGACATGCCCATATTAGAATTGGATATAGATCGTGCCATTCCGATGGGCCTCATCATCAATGAGATAGTCACCAATGCGTTGAAGTATGCCTTCTCTTCTGTTCATGAAGGAGAGCTTAAGATTAGTCTGAAGATTTCTGAGCAACAAGATCACACACTACTCATCGCAGATAATGGTATGGGCAAGTCCGAAGATGCTGTCTCATCATTTGGCTCACAGCTTATACAACTACTGACGAAGCAAATCAATGCTAAGATTAACTCGGGTAATGACAATGGACATTGGATAAGTATTACTTGGGCGGATGGGGAGACGATCAATTAGAAAAATTATAGGGTAGATTTTATATCACAAATTTGCTGTTGAACTTGAATCTTGAACTTTGAATATGCACAATGGCCTAAAGGCACATTGTCAAAGCGTATTGTCAAGTTGTACGCTCAATGATAGTTTGAACCTGTTTGCCTCAGGCGGGCTTGAACTTGATACTTGAGCTTGAACTTTGAGTGTGTTCAATGGCCTAAAGGCACATTGTCAAAGATAACATCAAAAGCGAAATATTGAACTTGACACTTGAGCTTGAACTTGATTCTTTCTAACGTCCTACCACTTCCGATTCCGCTCTGCCTTCGACTTCTTCTTTCCAGCCTTCTTGTACTTGCGCTTATTCGTTTCATCGCGAGTGAGGTGGAAATTAGTTTTTAGATTAGACTCTTTCTTCTCATGAAAAGCAGGGCCACTTGGCTCGTGCTGTTTCATTTTGTTG
>CALHUZ010000586.1 GCA_938039305.1 uncultured Saprospiraceae bacterium | reverse complement strand
GGGTTTGAAAATAAGAAAGAGAGATTACAATTTCTAAAAGAATATTGGATAGAAAAAGTTGAGGATATTCCAAGCGTTAGTATGCACACATGGAAGGATGCTCGGTATTCAGGAGCAGTTGCTACTTTATCTGTGAAAGATATTTCTGGAGGCAATCTTGTACGCAAGTTGGATAAAGATTATAATATACACTCAAAGTCAGTTGGTGCTGGATGGGGTAGTGGCTTAAGAGTGAGTCCTAATATCTTTACATCAACAGATGAGCTTGATACATTTGCAAAAGCGATTAGAGAGATAGCAAGAATTTAGAGAGGGAGATGATGAACAAGTATGTACAGTGGATGGCTCAGCATCGAGTTTATAATATAATGGTGCTCATCTGTTATTTCGTGGCAGTGGTGCTTCCGCATAAAAAATTTGGAACCTTTTTAAATGGTACAGTGGTACGAGGACTGGGCATTGACAATAGAACCGCAGAAGGCAGACAAGAATATAACTTTTATGCGCTTTCTATAGCTCTTGTTCTTTTGGTTTCGCTGCTCTACGTATTTATAAAGAATTCTATAGGCTTGAAGGATCGAATGACCATATGGGGATTCATGATACTTAATGTCATTTTGGCCGCTCTTATCATTGAGTGTTTATTTGTGGTCAATATAGAATTTGTACACTTTCCACAGTATGCAGTATTTGCCATTTTACTTTTTCCATTGATTGGTAATTATCGAAGTACAATGGTATGGACAACTCTGGCAGGCATGATAGATGAGGCTTATCAATACTTCTATTTAGCTCCAATGGATACATCTCATTATGATTTCAATGATGTCTTGACGAATCTGGTTGGCGCAGTCTTCGGGTTACTTTTATTGAGGAGTATGAGTGTCGCTGAACACAGTAAATTCAAGTTATGGAAATCCACTTTCTGGTATGGCATCGCTGGAATAGCTCTGATAGTGTGTAGTTTTCATATGGCTGACATCCTTAGTATCTACCCAAGCGAGGATCACCAATACCATATCCTCAGAGAGATGCCCACTGAGTTTTGGTCTAAGATTCCTCCTAGTGTGACTTATCATGTAGTCCGGCCTATCGAAGGTATAGTGCTGACATGTTTATTATGGATCATTTTTAGTCGTTTAAGTCCAAGGTATTCTGCAGATGAGTTTTGAAAAGAACATTCCAGACGAGATGAAAAATCATCATGACCACTATGACCACCACGATCACAGTCATGAGTTCGATCCTGACGCAAAGCCGCCATATGTAACATTTGGTCTGTTGATCTTACTAGTCCTTATTGGATTAGCTCTGGTGATTTACTTTAAGTTAATCTGACATAGTCGGAGGTAAATTCTGCCTTAGTTGTCTTCTGAATAACCCTATATTGGAGTCATAAAATTGATATTATGAGATTGTTATATCTGTTGTTTTTTAGTGTGTTGTTATGCGTTCATTCTGCGATGGGCCAGCTTCAGTCACCTGATGAATTTTTGCCTCATAAGTTAGGAGAGCACTTCACACCTCATCATACGCTCGTAGATTACTATCAGCATGTGGCAGCAGAAAGTCCATTGGTCAAGCTTGTACAATACGGTACGACTAATCAAGACAGACCACTCATGATTGCCATAGTCACGAGCGAAGCTAATCACGCTAGATTAGAAGACATACGTATCAATAACTTAAGGTTGGCAGGTATCGAGAGCGGTGCGGTAGATATGGCTGCGTCTAAGGCTTTGGTCTGGTTGAGCTTTTCGGTTCATGGAAATGAAGCAGCGGGATCTGAATCTTCACATCAAGTGATATATGACCTTGTGGACCCAAGTAATGCAAAGACAAAAGCTTGGCTTGACAATACTGTGGTCATCCTCGATCCTTCTATTAACCCGGATGGCTATTCACGATATACGCATTGGGTGCGCAATGTAACTATGGATGAAAACAATCCTGATATTCAAGATATAGAGCATAATGAGCCATGGCCAGGAGGGCGGGTCAATCATTATCTATTTGACCTTAATAGAGATTGGGCTTGGCAGACACAGCAAGAAAGCCAGCAGCGGATGGCGCTTTATAATCAGTGGTTACCTCATGTACATGCTGACCTTCATGAGATGGGCCCTGAGAGTCCTTATTATTTCGCGCCAGCTTCTAAACCTTATCATAAATATATAACTCAGTGGCAGAGAGATTTTCAAGAAACTGTAGGAAAGAATCATGCTAAGTATTTTGATAAAGAAGGCTGGTTGTATTTTACAAAAGAGGTATTTGACTTATTCTATCCGAGTTATGGAGATAGCTATCCGATTTTCTCAGGAGCTATCGGTATGACTTATGAGCAAGGAGGAAGTAGAGCAGGAGGGCGTGGTGTTAATCTTAGAAATGGTGAAGTGCTAACGCTTAAGGATCGCGTCGATCATCATAAGACGACGGCACTTAGTACAATTGAGATCACTTCCGTAAATGCAGAAAGAGTAAAATCAGAATTTCAAGATTTTTATAATAAGTCAAAAACTAACCCACCAGGAAAGTACAAGTCGTTTATAATTAAAAAAGACGCGCCTGGAGAGAGATTAGCGGCGCTGAGAGGTTTGCTTGATAAGCAGGGCATCACTTACGGTACAGTATCTGCGGCTAAGAGAATGAATGGTTATCAATATAGCAAATGTGCTTCTGGAAGTATTAATGTAGAAACTGGAGACCTTGTAGTTAGTGCATATCAACCTAAGGGTTTGATGACTCAGGTATTGCTCGATCCATCGTCTGAATTAGAAGATTCTGTGACATATGATATCACTGCTTGGTCACTTCCTTATGCGTTTGGTCTTGAGGCTTTAGCATTAGAAAGCAAAGTTGAAATGGTTGATGGTAGTTGGAGGTCAGATGATTCTTTTTCTAATATTGAAGAAGGTTATGCTTATCTCGTGCCACACAATGATTTGTCAAGTGTTAAGTATGTAAGCTCTTTGCTCTCTCAAGATATTTCAGTTAGAGTGATGTCAGAACCGGTTACTTATGCTGATCAAAATTTTAACGCTGGTACCGCGATTATAACCCGAGCTGATAACCGAAGGTTTAGTGATGAGCTAATTGGTATGCTACGGACGTCACAAGTTGAACACCCAACATCAGTTTATACTTTAAAAACTGGTTTCGCAGAATCAGGTCGTGATCTGGGTAGTGGAAGAAACTATCTAATTAAAAAACCCAAAGTTCTTTCTATAAGTGGAGATGGAGTTTCCTCAAATGCTTTTGGACAAATCAAATGGTACTTTGACAGAGTGATTGACTATCAGCTGTCAGTTGTTGATATTAATAGATTTGGAAGAGTTGATCTTGATCAATACAATACTCTGATCCTACCAGAAGGTTGGTATAGATTGTCAAGTTCTGATATCAGCAAAATTTCCACTTGGGTAAGTGCTGGTGGAAAATTGATAGCTATAGGAAGTGCTAACAACAAACTAATAGATCAAGAAGGATTTAGTCTGAAGAGATATGCTACTGATGAAGAAAAAAGTGCAGCTAAGAAAAAGAACGAAGCAGCGGACTTGGCGGCTCGGTATAACCACTACTCCGAGAGTGAGAGAAGATCAATCAGTGACTATGTACCAGGAGCTATATTTCAATTGGAAGTTGATAAGACACACCCTTTGGGATACGGTATGGGTGATTCTTACTTTTCGCTCAGGACAAGCAGTACTACCTTCCCGCTTGTTGTAGATGCAGAGAATGCCATACGTCATCCAAAAAGTGATGGCCAAGTAATAGGCTTTGCTGGAAGCAAAATCAAAGAAAGATTGAACGACTCAGCTGCTTTTGTCGTTGAGTCTAAAGGTAGAGGGAGTGTGGTATATATGGCTGATAATCCTTTGTTCAGAGGGTTCTGGTACAAT
>CALHUZ010000585.1 GCA_938039305.1 uncultured Saprospiraceae bacterium | reverse complement strand
AGGATCAACCCTTTAGGCCAAGGCATGTTCCATTCTAAGAAGTTGTAACCCAGCTCTTCTGTCCTTGCCTCTATTTCCGTGTCCTTGCTTGCCAATACGATATTAACATATCCATCCTGATCGACCTTGGCGTCTTCATCTTTAAGGGCATTGAAGTTATACGTTGCCGCATTTCCTAAGTTGAAAGACCAGTATCTGACTTCTGTCTGATTGATATCGTTGTGCCCTGTAGTATAAGTGGGCGATTTGAATTTGAAGACATAGACTTCGTTTTCTTCTTTTGTGATCGCTGACAGCAAATATCGATTGTCATTGTTTTCTATGTATCCCTTCGTATCAATAGCATGAAAGGGAATAGAGTAGTGCTGCTTATCAGAATTAGCTACGTCAAGTGGGACAGTGTTTTCTGTCTCATATAGTAAGCTAAGACGCTCTACCATACCAGGTAAACTTTTCCTTCGGACGATCCATCTTAGGTTCAGTGCTTTAGGAAGATTGACAGGTTGTATGGCGTCTTCACCTTGCGTGTCATTAATCTCAAAGGCTTCTACAGTAGGGAAAGCTACGCCACCAAAGTCATCGACATTGTAGTCATAAAGACGGATCACCATGGCAAGCATCTTTACATCATCACTGAAAGGCAAAGCGTTAGAAAGTCCCTTGTCTTTATGCTTTGAGGGAACAATGTGTACCGTAAAATTCTTGCCAGCTTCAATAATATCCTTATTTACAAGAAATGGATTTGGTTTGCCCGAATCAGTTGTGATCTGATAATCTACCAAAGAACCTTGAGTTGTATTATCACCGAGGCTATAGACATTAAAACTAAAGTATCTCGTATCTGGGAACTCACCCTTAATTCTAAAGCCAATGTTGTCATTTGTTATGGCGCAAGTGTAGGTGAAGTAATTGGCGTATTGATCCGGAAGAATGCCCACTGTCGTATCTCTGCCTATGTAAGATTCCCAGACTGTGTTATCCGGTTCTAAGCTGCCACTATTAAGGTATCTCATTCCGAAGAACCAACCCAATAGTAAAAGCCCTACTATGATAGTAAAGGCTATAGATAGTTTTTTCATGCTCCCCGTATTTGATAGACCCAGAATTAATTGGTCGCCTCCAAATGTAGGAAAGAACGTTAAGAGTAGTGGTACTTAGTTAACGAACCTTAATTTCATTGCTTCTACAACATTGCTCTTTTTTCTTGATGATAGAGGCAGAGACTTTTCACTTGACATCAATACGCTTCCACCATCTGCTTTTTGTAAAGAGATGACTTGGTATAAGTTGATAAGGTAAGAATGATGACTTCGGATAAAGCCGTAAGGTTCTAATATCCTTTCATATTCTTTGAGATTCAGAGAGGTCACAATCTTCCGATCACCTGTTAAATAGAAGGTGGAGTAACTACCTTCCGCTTCGCAATAGATGATATCTGAGATGACCACCAGCTGCATGCTATCTGCATCTTTCAATATTATTTTTTCGTCTTGAGAGAATCTCTTTTCTAATTTTTCGCCGAGTATAGAAAGACGTTCTTCTTCAGTTATATCATTATTGACTTCTATTTTGGATATAGCGTTTTTAAGCATGTCTGGCGAGACAGGTTTTAGGAGATAGTCGACTGCGCTTATCTTAAAAGCGTCTATGGCATAATGGTCGTAAGCAGTCACGAAGATAACATGGAAGTCTCTTTTTTCTAATCTATAAAGTAGGTCAAAGCCAGATCCATCTGGCAGGTTTATATCTAAGAAAAGTGTGTCGAAGTCTGAAGAGTTGATCACTTCAATTCCTGATTCAACTGAATCTGCAGTTCCTACTACATTGATTTCTGGACAAAAGGTATTCATGAGTTTGATGAAGCCTTCGCGCACATTCTGTTCATCTTCTATTACTATGGCTTTCATATTGCTGATACTTTAGGAAGTTGGATGGTTACTATGGTTCCTCCAGACTGTAGTTTATCGATGATGAGATCAAACTTCTTTTTACTTGATTTGGAGATTAAGTCAAGTCTTTCTCTTGTGATTTTAGTTGCTAATGAAGTCTTCTTATTAAACACTTTCTTGGGTTCTATATTTATCGCTTTGAATCCGACTCCATTGTCTTCGATCACAAGTGTTAATTGATCATCACTGCTCTTAACCGATATTTGAACCTTCCCATTTTCAACTCTGTATATCATGCCGTGTTCTATAGCGTTTTCTACAAAAGGTTGCGCTATTAGAGGTGGGACTAATATGTTATTCGCGTCGATTGAAGGATCTATATTGATCTCGTATCCAAAGCTATTGTTGTATCTCAGTTGTTGCAGTTCAAGATAGTTTTCTAATGACTTTATTTCGGTAGCGAGAGGTATTGTTTCTTCTCTACTATTCTCTAATATCTGACGCATGAGTTCGGCGAACTTAGACATGTATGTTAGCGCAACCTTTAGATCATTCTTATCATAAAGATAGTTTTGTATTGAGCTTATTGCATTGAATATAAAGTGAGGGTTCATTTGAGATCTGAGCAGCCTCTGTTCTATGTTATCTTTTTGATTGATGAGCTTCAGTTTCTTTCTATTAAACATAAGGAGAGCAACGATGCCCAAAAGAATAGTAGAGATAAGACCAGCCGCTATAAGCGATACACGTTGTTGGAATGTCTTCTTGTCTAA
>CALHUZ010000584.1 GCA_938039305.1 uncultured Saprospiraceae bacterium | reverse complement strand
GACTCCTGCAGCTTCATGTCCTAAGACCATAGGCAGTTGCCGTGGGCGGTTGCCATCGATGACAGATAGATCGGAGTGACATAGACCTGCAGCCTTGATCTTAACGACAACCTCATTAAATCCTGGAGCATCGAGTGTTACTTCTTCAACTTTGAGCGGGGCTGATGAAGTGTAAGGCCGTTCGAGGTACATTTCGTGTAGAACGGCTGCTTTGGTTTTTATGGACATTGTTACTTTTTATATGGATCAACTTACAAGCCATATTTGGCTTTTCTCGAAGTATAGCTTCGATGAAAGTAAATGTAACAAAAGTATGTCTGTCTCTTTATTTGTATTCAGCGCTACATTGTAAGATCTTCGTGTTATGAAGTTGAACCTCCAGGATACATTTTCGAAAGAGCTACCCGCTGACCCGATACGAGAGCAGTCGAGACGACAAGTTATGAATGCTTGTTTTTCATATGCCACTCCGCGTATACCATCTAACCCTTCATTACTCCATGTCTCAGATGAGATGCTTGAAGCGTTAGATCTCTCTAAGGAAGATGCAGCAAGTGAGGAGTTCTTGTCTATTTTTTCAGGAGCAAAATTATTGGAAGGGAGTGATCCTTATGCTATGTGTTATGGAGGATTTCAATTTGGTAATTGGGCAGGACAGTTAGGAGATGGTCGAGCAACTAATCTTGGTGAAGTCGTTCATAATGATCAGCGATGGGCCCTTCAATTAAAGGGAGCCGGAGAGACTCCATACTCTCGAAGAGCAGATGGATTAGCAGTTTTAAGATCTTCCATAAGAGAGCACTTGTGTAGTGAAGCCATGTATCATCTTGGTGTGCCGACTACGAGATCACTTTCATTAGCATTGACTGGAGATGAGGTGTTAAGAGATATGATGTACGACGGGAATACTGCTTATGAGAAAGGAGCAGTGGTCTGTCGCATGGCCCCTTCGTTTATTAGATTTGGAAATTTTCAGATCCTTGCGGCAAATAAGGACACTGATACTTTGCGTGTACTTACTGATTATACAATCAAGCATTTCTTTCCTGAGATCAAGGTAGGATGTGAAGAGACTTATTTGCAATTCTTTAGGGAGGTAGCATCGCGAACTTTAGATATGGTCATTCATTGGCAGCGAGTGGGGTTTGTGCATGGAGTGATGAATACGGACAATATGTCCATCCTTGGGCTTACCATAGACTATGGCCCATATGGCTGGCTTGAGGATTACGACTATAATTGGACACCCAATACTACAGATAAAGCACATCGTAGATATCGATATGGCAATCAACCCAACATCACGCTGTGGAATGTAGCTCAATTAGGCCATTCGCTTTTGGCGCTTATCGAAGATGAGCAAGCTCTAAAGTCTGTTCTAGAGGAATACAAAAGGAACTATGTAGAAAGATATCATCACATGATGGCATCTAAGGTAGGATTAGAAAATAGCACTCCTGAAGATCGTAAGTTGTTCATTCGCTTAGAAGAGATATTACAATTGTCTGAGGCTGACATGACTATCTTTTATAGAGAATTAACTAATGTCGATCAAGATAGCAACGATGCACTTGAAGTTATTCAATCAGCATTTTATAAGCCAGAGGAGATCACTGGCGATATCGCTGAGCAATGGAGTCAATGGCTAAATGATTATAAAGTCAGATTGAAAAACGAAGACCGGACAGCAGCGGAAAGAAAGATTGCGATGGATAAGGTGAACCCCAAATATGTGCTGCGTAATTACATGGCCCAGTTAGCCATAGACAAAGCGGACTTGGGTGACTATACGCTTATTGCAGAATTTTATGAGATGCTCAAACGCCCATATGAAGATCAACCTGAGATGAATCAGTGGTATGCCAAGCGGCCTGATTGGGCAAGACATAAGGTTGGATGCTCTATGCTGTCTTGTAGTTCTTAAGATTTGTCTTTGTACTGCTCTGTTTTACTTAGGAGTTATCGTGACGATCACTCTTTTGTATCTTGACAATTGAGGTTCACCCTTGTCTGTAACTTTTAGAATAAAGTGTGCCGTTTCTTTTTTGACTACTTCAGGAGCGGTGTAATAGACTATGTGTACATTCTCAGCGCCATTCACTTTTATTTCTTTTTTATAACTACCAGCTTCTGGATAGTTGAACCATAGAAAACTAAGATTGTCTCCATCTGGATCGGTTGAACCAAATGCATCTAAAGTGAAGTCTGCACCTGATTCGACAGTTATTTCGTCGCTATGACTCAATACTGGAACAGGTGGATGATTAGCATCCTCGTATGACATAAGACACCAATCCATACGCGATGCAAAATCATTTTGAAAATCATCTCTCCAACGCCAAAGAGTCACTTTGTCATTTGTAAATGATACAGTGTCTTTCTTTACAGATCGGCCGTATTTATTTGGGATGTATGGCGTGTGGCTGTCGGTTGTATTGGTCCAGATCGGTCTCGTTTCGGGAGCCAGTGTAACTATTGATCCTCCTTTCTTCATTTTTGTAAAATCAGGAATGGACATTTCATATCTTCCTCCCCATCCGCCCCATTCTGGGCGCTCTGAGACATTGAGTCCATTAGGTATTAAAGAAAGAAAAGCCGGTGTATCACCTTCTACACCCCAAGCCACATCTGGATAAGCTGCCCCCAAAGGGCCGTGATCTTGTTGTATGTTTTTAGCTATCCAAGTATTACTAATAGTGAAGTTGTCTATGCCTTTTACAAAGGCGTTTATTCCAGTCCATGTGGCACTACCATAATCGTCTCCAGGGCTTACGATATAAAAGAGATCTGGGAAGTTATTTCTAATCCATATACCACTATCATCCTGATCAGATATAGTATAAACTCTAATTTTAGAGATGAGTTTTTTGGCTTCGTTTTCTGATTTCGTTTTTCTAATTTTATATAATGCTTGTGCAAGTGTATTCACACCTCCCCAAGTTGAAATCCATAATGGGCGATCATCATCCTCTTCAAGTATTTTTATAATCCAGTCAGATCCTTCAGAATCCATTCCTACACCAACTCCTTTCATGCCATATAATGGCAGCCCTTCTTTGATGAGCATAGAAAGTGTCCCTGCTTCAGGAAAACCAGCTTCATGCTTTAAGAGGTTAGGCTGTATTTCGCTGTAAGCGTCGATGACTTTCTGAATAGATTCTGGATGTATTCGAGAAGTAAGCCAACATGATGTGGTGGCAACGATTCCTTTGATGTCTATCTGATTAGCATATAAGAATAATCGCACTAATGACTGAGTATCGTCTGGGTCTGCTTCGATATCTGTGAGTATGATGACTCTATCCTTATTATCCTGACTTGTATTGTTCTGACTTGTAAGGGCATTTGCCGTCAAGAAAAAAAATATCAGAAAGAATGTGATTCTCATAGTGAGTGATTTATATCTGACAAATATAGAATTTGTCGAATTACAGATGTGTACAAGTTAATACATCAAATGCTAAAATGAGCGGTTACCAACCTCTATCTTTCATGCCCCTCTTAATGATTTCGAAGGCTTGCTTATTTTGTCCTTCGTTTTCATAAGTTCTAATTCCAAGTGACCTTAGATACTCTATGAATTCATCGTTTGATAGGCCATATGGTCCAGCGGCATTTATAGCTTCTTCTTCAGAAAGGTCATTGAGTCTTAGAATATTGATAGATTTTATATACTCGGTATGTAGGTCCCAAGCTTTGAATACGTTGCAATAAAATTCTGCTTGTTTAGATTCGCTACTATTGTTCGTCTCACTTGTGTGATAGCCTATCTCTTGTATATAAATAGGGTAAGAACCATAGGTGTCAATTAGTTTGTCAAAATCCTCAAAAACAATATCTGGTTCTTCTACACTAAAATCAGATTGTAAAGGGTAGTAGGTAACACCTAAAACGTCCACCGCTTCAACTAATGAATTAAATCGTGAAATGTCCCTCATTAGTCCATCGTAGGTGGCCGTAAATCCAACGAGAATGTCGGAGTCAATGCTGTGTAAATATTGAGTTGCTTCCTGAAGAAATATTTTATAATCTTCCCAAAAAGAAATCGGTTCATCAGAAGTGTTGTAGCCGTCTATTTCATTTCCTATTTGAAAATTCAGCAAAATTGAACTGCTCAATTTTGTAAAAATAAAATCTACTAAGGACTGAAACCGAGTGATCATTATAGGGTCGTTAAAACGCGTCGTGTTTAGATCAGTTGGGACTGTTTTTCCGACGAGGTCGATAGGTCTGATCGTTAGGCTAAACTTGTAATCGTTTGAAACTGCTACTTGACCAAGTAATTCTAATGCATTAAATGGGTCTTGATAATTTTCGGGTGACACTTCAATCGAATTCCACGTTAGATGAAGTGCGATAAATTCTATTCCAAGATCATTGCCTAATGTTATGTTTTGATCGAATGTATTAGTCTCTGTTAGATTTAACAGATCGAGTCCTAATAGTCTATCACCCTTTTCTATGGGATTTTGGTCTTGACATATTGAATCAGGTGTCTCGTCTGGATCTGTTGTGTTAGAGTCAGAACATGAAGTGAAGATGAATAGCAGAATGATACACAAGACAAGGTTGTTCTTTGTTGCGCTGATCATAACTTAGCTTTTATGTTACGTAACATTTTTGTTTAAAAGGTCTTCAAATATAAAAATCACACTTGGGATACCCCGTAAATGGGCAAGGGCGGTCTCTATCACACAAAGGTCGGATTAAAAAGGTTATCTTATCGCTTCTTTTTAATTCGGTTCGTAAGTATTACACTGGTATAGACTTGCTTGGTTAGAAATTCATTCTATCGCGTTGCAAGTACTTAAATCATGGATAACAATCTCTTCGAAGTTGAATCATATAAAGTGTTTTCTGAAAGTCTCATCTGGCAGCTCAATAGAGACTATTATAATCAAAGTGGCATAGAGGCTTGGAGTAAGGGAGTTGTGCCGCATCAGATCACGAGCAACTCTTTAGTTGGAAGAACTTATGCAGAACAAATATTAGGCTTTCTAAAAGACTTGGCTGCTCAAGGAGCTACTGAGGAGATTGTGTATATCGTAGAGCTTGGCGCTGGTCATGGACGACTGGGCTATCATATATTGAAGCACCTCGAAAAGCTAACTGCGCTCCAGAATATAAAGTTACCCCCTTACTGTTATGTGCTAACCGATATAGTAGAAGAAAACTTAATCTTCTTTGAAGATCATCCTCAATTGCAGTCTTTTTATAAGAGTGGCTTATTGGACTATGCATACTATGATGCGATAGGTGGCGAAAGTATAGAGCTGAGATATGCCAATCGTACGATCAAAAAGGGTGAATTGAATCAAGCGTTAATAGGTATCGGAAATTACTTCTTTGATTCTATTCCCAATGATCTTTTTCATTTTCAGAATAATGAAACATCGTTGTGCTCTATTGCATTGCATAGTACTCAAGATTTGGGGAGCGAAGATGCCGCGAGGCAATTAAAGAGTGTAAAATTATCGTTTCGCGAGCAGGCAAACCCAGGGCCGCACTATGAGTCGGATTTCATGAATGATATGTTAGATGATTATCGAGCCAATCTAAGTGATAGCTACATATTTTTTCCAGAAAAGAGTATGCTTTGTCTTGAAAACTTAAATGCACTTTCAACTAAAGGACTAATGGTGCTTTCGATGGATAAGGGCTTTCATGAATTAGAAAAACTTGATAAAAAGCCCAAGCCAGAAATCATCACTCATGGAAGCTTTTCACTCTGGGTTAACTTTCATGCTTTAGGTAATTATTGTGAGCGCTTGGGAGGGAAGGCTTTGTTTCCAAGTTATTCTACCTTTCATACAGAGGTGGCGTGTCTTTTATTTGTAGATGATTCATTTGATTATTCTAATTCTAATGCCGCTTACCAACAGTCTGTGAACGACTTTGGTCCTGATGACTTTAATAGTATCAAGAAACTTAGCTATTCGAACATTTCAAAGCTTTCTTTGATGCATCTTATTGCATTGTTGCGATTGAGTGCTTACGATTCTACTTTTTTTACGCAGATTTTACCACGTATAAAACAGCTTGTAGAAAGGTTGTCTAATGCAGAAAGAGAGCGTATGGCTCAGTCTTTAGATTTAGTTTGGTTGCATTACTTTGACATTAGCGAAAAGCCAGACTTGGCTTTAAAAATTGCAGGTATCTTTTTTGATTTAGCGTTTTATGAAAGAGCTTTGATATATTATGATCATTCTACAGATTCTTGTGGAGTAGAAGTGGACACCTTTTATAATAAAGCCATCTGTTACTATCAGTTAAGACAAGACAAGTTATTTGTAAAAGCCCTTGAAGAAGCGAAGCTGCTTTTTCCTGATTCTGATCTATTTGACAAATTAAAGAAGCTTGATTTG
>CALHUZ010000583.1 GCA_938039305.1 uncultured Saprospiraceae bacterium | reverse complement strand
ATCACTAAGTTGATGATGAATAAAAAGATAAGTGATGCGAAGCATATCCTACCTATATCAATCATGGGATATGTATTTAGTGGATTGCTGTGGGTAGGTATTGGTCTTGCTATGAGAGCCCTTGTGATTAATGGTATGCATCCACCTCTTGATACTCCGGATCAAGCGGCATCTCAGTTTTTACAACATTATGCTCATCCTCTGTTAGCGGGGATTGTCTTTGCAGGACTTTTCGCAGCTATAATGTCTACAGCTGAAGCGTTTTTAAGTATCGGAACAGCAGCTGTCATGCATGACATACCTGAAGCTATAGGAACTAAGGTTAAAAAGCCATTGGCAACAGCAAGGATAACAACGGTTGTTTTAACATTGCTCGCAGCCTTGTTTGCCATGTATTCGGATGATTTGATTGCCATGATTGGAGCTATGTCATGGGGGATATTTGCGGCAGCGGTCGTACCTGTTGTGACACTTGGTTTCAACTGGAAGAGAGCAACCCCTTTAGCAGCAAATGCAGCCATCATGTCAAGCCTTGTAGTTCTCTTCACAATCAAAATGATGAAGTGGTCGCTTCCTTATGCTATTGATGCTGGAGCATTTACTCTTGTCTTGTCTTTAACCATTTTTGTGGGCATATCCCTATTCTCTAATCCACCTAAGCTTGACCCGGCAGTTGAGCGCGTGATGGATATGTAAATGTTCATAACGATTGAAAACAAAGTATACTTCTAAAAAATTTGGTGTAAAACTTCTTATCTGGCACCAAGATGTAGATCGTAGAATGCCTTGGAAAGAGACTGAGGATCCTTATTTGATATGGATTTCTGAGATCATCTTGCAACAGACGAGAGTCGCACAGGGGATGGCTTACTACAATCGATTTATAGAGTCATTACCTACGGTGAAGCATTTGGCGAAAGCATCAGAAGATGATGTTTTATCCTTGTGGAAAGGACTCGGTTATTATGCTCGTGCACGTAATCTTCATCACGCAGCCAAGCAAGTTATGGATGACTTTGCTGGGGTTTTTCCTAGAAATTATGAGGATATTCTCTCGCTGAAAGGAATTGGACCTTATACAGCCGCTGCTATAGCAAGCTTTGCCTATAATTTACCCTATGCAGTGGTCGATGGAAATGTATATCGAGTCTTGAGTAGATACTTTGGAGTCGAAACACCAATAGATTCATCCCAAGGAAAAAAACTATTTGCCGAAGTAGCCCAAAAAAATCTGGATGTTTCGCAGCCTGGGAGCTATAACCAGGCCATTATGGACTTCGGTGCACTACAATGCACTCCCGTCTCGCCTTCATGTCATGATTGTTCCTTAAAAGATCAGTGTAGGGCTTTCAAGGACCAGATAGTGGACCTTTTACCGATTAAGGAGAAGAGTATAATAGTTAAAGATCGATACTTCGCCTATCTGCTGTGTAGAGATGGTGATAAAGTATGGATGCACAAAAGAACAAGTCAGGATATATGGAAAGGTCTTTATGAATTACCGCTTATAGAATATGACAAACCTCTTTCAAAAATTAGGCTTAAAAAGGCAATCTGTGAGCGATATGGACTTATAGATATAAAGATGAGCTCTCTGAAGAAAGTCTGGGAGCATAAACAAAGGTTGACTCATAGGCTGATACATGGAAGCTTTTATGAGATCGACTTAAAGCTCAATCATAAAGTAGGAAGGTGGGTTAAGCCCAAAGAAAGGTTAGAGCTAGGTGTGCCTAAAATCATAGACTCTTTCTTTAAGGAATGTCTGTGATCAAAGTTTCAAAACAGAGGGTTATCATAGAATAATGAATCAGCAAGCGGCTTTTTTGAATTATATTTGACGTACAACTATTAACAAAGCCATGTTTAACAAAGTAACCCTGATCGGTAATCTAGGCCGAGATCCAGAATTAAGACATTTTGAAGGAGGATCAATGGTTTCTAAATTTTCATTAGCTACTAACGAGAATTATAAGGATCGTTCTGGCGAATGGCAGACACGTACAGAGTGGCATGAGATTGTGTGTTGGGGTCCTTTGGCACAGAGAGTGGAGACGGCCCTTAAGAAAGGTAGCTTGGTTTTTGTTGAAGGAAAGCTTACCACCAGAAAGTGGCAAGACAAAGAAGGCAATGATAGATACACAACAGAGGTTGTAGGACAAATAGTGAAGCCTTTAGAAAAGAGAGAATCAGGATCAGCTGGCGTCGCGGATGCTGGCTTTCCATCGATAGAGGATAGATTTGAAACTGCTCCAGCGGCCACTAAGACACCTGCGGCGCCAGCAGCTACACCAAATCCAACCTCTTCTGCAGATGATGATTTACCTTTTTAGCGATATGCTTATAACTCAATTTGAATAATTGGACCCGGACCCTTTTCCCGCAGATCTTTTAACACATACCTTTTTGGTCATAAGTGGTGATGGAACACCCACTCTGTTGCTTGGATTATTGTTGATTCTATTGTTGATGTGTTCAGCATTATTATCGGCATCTGAAGTTGCGTTCTTTTCTCTTTCTCCTAAGGATGTGGATAACCTTGAGAAGGAGGATCAAGACTCTAGCAAACGCATACTCAAACTCAAGAAAGGTCCTAGGAAGTTACTTGCTACGATTTTAATCAGTAATAACTTTATAAACATTGCCATTGTAATCATAAGTGAAGTTGTGATACGATCTTTGCTTTCTGATGAAATTTTTGATAGTTGGGCTAGTCAATTGAAAGGCGTTCTAGGTTTTTCATTTTTGACAATCACAGGTTTATCAAAGCTTTTGAGCTTTACAGTTACTGTTGTGACTGTAACCTTTCTTCTTGTTTTGTTCGGAGAGGTTGCGCCTAAAATATATGCCAACATTAATAATGTAAAGCATTCAAGATTAATGTCTGGCCCGCTTGTCTTTTTTGTAAAACTTTTCTATCCGTTATCCAATCTGTTGATAAAGTGGTCAGGAGGTATCGAGGAACGATTTTATAGACAGCGACTTACCTCTAATAGTAGTGCAGATAGAAGAGAACTAGATAAGGCGATAGAGCTTACTGTCACGGATAGAGCAGACCGAGAAGAAGTTGATATCCTAAAAGGAATCATAAAGTTTGGGGATGTTGAAACGCGACAAGTAATGAAGTCTCGAGTTGATGTTATTGGATTGGAAATTAACCAAGGCTTCAAAGAAGTTATCCAATTGATTAAAGACTCAGGTTTTTCACGTGTGCCTGTTTTTGAAGAAAGCTTTGATTCTATTTTGGGTATTCTGTATGTGAAAGATTTGCTTGGCCTAACTCAGGAAGAGGATGCATTTAAATGGCAAGAATTGATTAGAACGAATGTTCTTTATGTGCCTGAAACCAAGAAAATAGATGAGCTGCTCAAAGAGTTTCAATCCAAAAGAACTCACATGGCAATTGTTGTCGATGAATATGGAGGAAGTGCAGGGATAGTTACACTTGAGGATATAATGGAAGAAGTGGTTGGGGATATAAGAGATGAATTTGATAGTGAAGAAGAGGTAGATTATATAAAGATTAATGATACTGCCTATATATTCGAGGGAAAGACATTGCTCAATGATGTCATTAGAGTACTAAACTTAGATAGTGATATTTTTGAAGGAGGAAGAGGTAATGCGGATTCACTAGCAGGTTTGATATTAGAATTGGAAAGTGTAATCCCCAAACGAGATAAGGTCATCAACTATAAAAGCATAAAACTTACAGTGTCTCAAGTAAGTAAAAGAAGAATTGAAAAAGTGAGAATCGATATATGAGATATATTTTCTTCATTATAATTATTATTCTGGTTTCATGTGGCCAAGAGCAATTCTCTACACCAAGACCACATCAATACCCTAAAATTAATTTCCCCAAGACAGCATATACTTCATACGCTAATCTTGATTGTCCTTTTTCTATGGATATACCGGCATATGCAAGTACTTCACGCAAGAAGCTTATGTTCGATGCAGTTGAAGCGGATCCATGTTGGTTTGATATTGTTTTAGATGATTTTAATGCAACGATTCATTGTAGTTATTATCCGGTTGGAAAAAAGCATCCAATTGACAAGTTAGTTAATGATGCCTTTACGATGGCCAGCAAGCATAATGTGAAAGCTAGTTTTAGAGAAGAATTCATTATAAAGAATGAACACGGCTCAACAGGATTAATTTTCAAAATCAATGGCCCTGTTGCGTCCCCTTTTCAGTTTTACGTAACAGATAGCACAAATCACTTCTTAAGAGGATCTCTTTATTTTGACGCTAAGGTTGTCCAAGATAGTGTTGCTCCAATTGTGGATTATATAGAAAAAGATATTGATGTTCTATTAAGAACACTTAAGTGGAAATAGCTGATTGAATTCCATTATTAAAGAATAAGCTATACTTTTATTTCTATGTGCGGTCGCTATGTTGTCATATCGAAACTCAAAACCATAGAGAAAAGGTTTAATGTTAGAGCGTCTGCTCCGGACCTATTTGGTCCTATGTCTAATATTTCAATTGGAGACAAAGCACCAGTCATAACAAACGAAGACCCTCAACAGATTAAGATGTATGAGTTTGGACTTACTCCGTCGTGGGCTAAAAAGAAAATGTATCTCTTTAATGCAAGGTCTGAAGGTGATAATAACAAAGAGAATAGAGTAGACTATAGTGGCACGAAGGGAATTATATCAAAACCGGCATTTAGATCAGCGATCAGAACTAAGAGGTGTTTAGTCATAGCTGATGCTTTTATGGAAGGGCCGAAAAAGGAAAAGTTGAGCAAGCCCTTTTTAATCTATATGAGAGAACAAAACCGTCCATTTGCTTTTGCAGGTATATGGGATAGCTGGGTCAACAAGAAGACAGGAGACGTTTCTTCTTCCTTTTCTATTATCACTACAGTTGCTAATGATCTGACTCAAAAAATAGGTCATCATAGATCTCCTGTAATCTTGAGACAAGAGCATGAGCAGGCCTGGCTGGCGGACAGACCGCTTAATGAGATTGTTTCTTTGCTTGAACCATATCCTTCTGAAGAACTTAATGCCTATCCTATCTGTCCATCAATTAAACACCCAAGAGATAAAGACTTGTTTTTACTTCAACCAACAGGTGACAGAATCTTTCCAGAATATACTTATGAAATCCATCAAGAACTTAAGCTTGAGGGGATGGGTATGACAACAGGAAGATTAAAAAGGAGAAAACAAGATGATAACAAGGGAAACAACGCGCAGGGCACTCTTTTTTGAAACAAAACAATCGTTGTTAGTTTAACCTAGCATCGAGAAGTTTTCTCATTTCATCAACACTAAGATTATTTCCGATGATTTCTCCCTTTGGATTAATGAGAAATTTGCTTGGAAGATCTTTCACGTCATAAAGTTGTGCAAATGAAGAGACCATGATAATTGGGTTAGTATCAATAATATGGTGTTTCCAATTTAGCCCTCTGTCTTTAATAATTCTCTTTGTATACTTATCTGACTTTTCTAAAGCAATACTAACAATGTGAAAATCGGAACCATCAACAAAGGTTTTTCCGTGATAGGACTGATACATCTCTTTTATATCTGGAATCTCTTTGATGCATGGTCCACACCATGACCCCCAGAAGTCTAATAGCACATAAGTACCCTCTAAGTCTGATAAATCAAATTTTGAATCATCTATGAGATTTGCAGTGAACTGAGGAGCGCTCGCTCCGACTTTAAAACTTGGAGGTTTTAAAAAGAAGTCATAGGCGAAAAAACTAATGACGAGAAGAATAATTGCAGGAATGATTTTACGTGCCATGTTATGTTGCTTTAATACGTCTCTTGTTAATCAATTTTCTAATCCAATTAGGTATAATGATCACACCTAAGATGAGATATGGGTAGTAGGTAATTACTCGCCATAACAATGCAGCGATGACGGCAATACCCGGAGAGATATATTCGCTATAGAACTGTCCGAAAATAATTTCTGCCACACCACTTCCTCCAGGCGTTGGGCTATACGCCGTGACCGCATAAAGGGCTTCTCCTCTGCCTAAAAGAATAATGTGATCGTATAGTGATTGTGCCATGCTTGGATTCAGGGCTATTAAGATAGCTGTGACAGTGAAGAAGCGCAAGATCCAAGCTAACAACGTTGCAAAGAATAGCTTGCTATGGAAGCCCCACGACAAGTTTCTGATATGTAGAGAACTTACTTCTATATCTTCTGCAGCTTTTTCAATTCGGCCTTTAGACTTCTTTAAAAAGGGCCATTTAGAAACCCAAGTTAAAAAACGCTTTATATGTTTGGGTTGAAAGAATAACCCATACATCAGCAATAAACCATAAAAGGACATAATTCCCCATACAATGACTAATGTAATCCCCATACCGTCCCAAGAAGAATCAGGACTTACGGCAGGAAGGAAAAAATTGCGGCCAAGTAAAACGTAGAGAATAGGAAAGCTAAATACGAAGAAAAGTGTGTCGACAATGATGGTATAGATGACTATGGCAGTGGCTCGGGCGGCTGATATATTTTCTTGGATAAGTAAAAAAAAGGCAACCGCACTTCCTCCAAAATTAGTAGGACTAACGGCACTTGCAAATTCTAAAATAGTTACTAGCTCTATAGATTTTACCCAAGAAAAATCTCCTTCAGATAGCACTCTCAGTCTATACGAATACAATAAGTGTCTTGCAAAATAGACAGTGACAGAAATGCTAAGCCAGAGAAAGGCAGTTCCCGACCAAGCAATACCTTTAAGTTCTTCTAAGTTGAGCTGGCTCTTTACTAAAAAGTAAATAACAGCAAGCCCAATGATAACAGGAAGTATAATTTTAGTTGGACGTATAGAGTCTAAAACTTTCTCCTGTTGAGTGTTTGTATTCTGAGGAGAGTTGTCGGCCATAAATTATTAGTCTATTGAGAAGAACAAGTGAAAAAGCCTATCTATTGTTCTTGCTACAAGGTACTTTAATCTATATATAGGTAAGATCGAAGATCGATGATCTGCTAGCGAGGCACAAAAATAAACTTAGCACCTAAATCACTTAGGATAAAGACGCAGAAAAATTTATCTGGACTTTTGAATACCGTTCTAAAAGAATCAACTTTCTCATTTTCGATAATTTGCTTTGAGACAAATTCTTCTAAACTCGAAGCTTGTAATTTCCATGGACCAAAGGTCGTGTCATCAATCAAAGAAACACCTAATTCTACGTCATGTTGATGAGCTACAAAAATGGGATACTTAGTTACTTCTTGATCAAGTATTGCATCTGAGGCTGACGCCATGAGTTTCTTATATGGAAGAAGCTCTTTTTCTAGTTGTGTGTATTTTGTACTACTCAATGAGTTACTGAATTAAGGTAAATGTTTAATCTTTCGTTGTAGTTAGGAATGAACAACTTGATACTTTCAGCATCATGTTTTTTCATGTCTGTAAAGAACCAGGATTCGCCTTTGTCCTGTGATATCGCTAAAAAAAAGCCTTTCTCTGTAATATTTCTTGAGTCTTTCTCAAGTGTTTTTACGTAAGGTACCATGGCCTGTAGGGTTTCTTGCGACTCTAAAACTTTAGAAGATTCATTTATGACTATGTCTTTTAAAGATATGCCCAAAGCGGCGTACATATTATATTCTGATGTTATTTCATCAATGACAAATTCTGGACCACCTCCCATTTCAATGATATTAGGGTGGACAAAAGTCAATAAGGTTGATCTATCAACCTCTACAAAAGCTTTTTTATATTTCTCGAAAGAGCTCTCAATACTTTTATCATAACCTTCTTGCGCATTAGCATTAAGAGAAGATAACGATAGAATTACCAAGAGCAGATTTGTAAGAACTTTCATGGTATGTGTATAGTTTAACGAAAAGAAGCCCTCTTAAAAAGAGAGCTTCCGATATATTGATTTTTTTCCTTGTTACAGACCAAGCTTCGCTTTCACAAGACTTCCTACATCTGTAGACTCTTCAGCGTAAAGGATGATACCTACGCTATAATCAAAGATATATGTGTAGCCTTCTTCTTTCGCGACAGAATTGATTGCTGTGTTGATGTTATCACGGATAGGCTTTAACAAATCTTCGCTTTTAGTAGCAAGGTTCTGCTGTATCTCTTGCTGAAACTTAGCTATATCAGCTCTCTCCTGCTCCAATGCTTGTGCCTCAACTTCGTATTGCTTCGGAGAAATCTCTCCTTGATCTTGCTTTCTGGCTAAAGCTTGATACTTCGTCTGCAGAGAAGTTGCCTTATTCTGAATCTGGCTTTCATACTGCTTCTGTAGTGTCTCGAGCTCTGCGTTCGCTTCCTTTACTTGAGGTATTTGCTGTATCAATTGTTGTGAGTTGATATAGCCAAACTTCTGAGCACTTACTGCTAATGTAGCGAATAAGCAAAAAGCCAAAATTAAATATCTGTGTAGTTTATTCATTGTCTTATAATGTTGTTTTGTCTAATAAGGACGCAAATATAATCCCCTTAATCGTTATGGGAAAGTTATCTAATACCTAGTCTTCTCTTAATGAGGTCTGTTTTGTCAAATTCTACTCCGACGAAGAGGACTCCTGCTGATCCTGCTTTGTCAAGAATTAAATCATAACCGCGATCTAGTGCGAATGTCTCTATCGCTGCAAAAACTTTTTCTTGGATTGGATTGACAATTTCTCTTCTTTTCAAAAATAGCTCACCTTCTGATCCAAACTTGCGCTTCTGAAGTTCTCTGACGACCTTCTCTTTCTGCATGATCTCTTCTTCTCTTTGTTCTTTGACTTCATCACTTAGCAAGACCTGCTCTGCTTGATACTTGTTGTAGAGACTTTTGATTTTATCATATTCTCCAGCTATTTCTTGATTCCATTCTGCAGCTACTTTATCAAGCTCCTGTTGAGCAGTAATGTACTCAGGCAATTCTTGGAGTACTGCATTTATATCTATTACAGCGATCTTTTGACCATAAGAGGTCAGACATAGCATACAAGCTACAATGATCGAACTGAAGGTTTTTACGTTATTCATGTGTGAAAATTAAAATGTGATTAATCAACCTGTCCAACAGCAAAATGAACAGAATAAATCTTAGTGTATTTGTTTTAACGATTGTTTAACTGCACTATCTCTTACGTTTGAGAACATAATTATCGATTCCTTTTCCGCGAAGCTCGCTGGATACAGAGTTGGCGAGTGATTTGTTTTCATAATTACCCGCTACGACTGTATAGTATTGAGAGAGATCAAAAACAACTTTCTCTGCATTACTATATCCAGCGCTTTTTAGTTTTTTAACCATCTCTCCGGCGTTGCTTTCAAGGAGGTAGTTTCCAGCTACTACTATATAGCCACCAGCAGAAGCTGTTCTTGACGTAGAGGCAGAAGGAGTGTAGGAAGAAGTTGTACTACTATTAGACTCATTAGTACTACTTGGATTGTCATCATAGTTGTCTTGATCGATTGAAGATTCTTCTTCATTGTCTATAGTTGACTCTTCGCCATCGTCATCTTCAAAGAAATTTTCTTCTGATGTAAAATCATCAGCGATTTGCTCAGCTTTTTCTGACAGTTCTTCAGTCGATGGAACCTCGGGAGTTGTTTTTCCACATGACTGATAAATCATAGAAAGAGAAAAAAAGATCCCTACGATCATCAACATATAAAGAGCGGTGTATACTGGTCGTTTCATTACTTGTTTGTCTATTTAGTTAGTAAGATTATTGTCTCAACGCATTAATATGCTCTTTCATTCTTGTTTTCAACATAATTTATAAATGCTTGGTTGACGACTCCAAATCCTCCTGGTGTGGGATAGTTACCAGAAAAGAACCAATCACCATTATTATTCGGACAAGCCTCCTGAAGGTTTTCAAGAGTTTGATAGATGATTTTGATCTCACAGCGGGCATTTGCTGGTTTTAGTATCTCACTGATTTTATCGGAAATGGTGCGATATTCATATTGTGCATAAAGAGCTTGTACTACATTTTCTGTATGGCTAAGACCTTTGTCTTTTAGATCTTTAGCGCGTTCGTAAGCTTCTTGTATCAGACCTTCTTTTTTATCTTCTTTTAGCAAATGTATGATGGCTTGAAAAGCGACGAACTCTCCCATTTTAGACATATCGATTCCATAGCAATCAGGATATCTGATCTGAGGCGCTGATGAGATAACCACGATCTTCTTTGGCTTGAGGCGAGACAAGATTTCAAGAATACTATCTCTTAGTGTAGCTCCTCTTACAATCGAATCATCAAGCACCACGATGGTATCCACAAAATTCTCAACGACACCATATGTGACGTCGTATACATGCGATATCATCTCTCCACGACTGAGATCATCTGCAATGAAGGTTCTGAGTTTCTCATCTTTGATCGTCAGTTTTTCAACTCGTGGACTTTCATTGAGGATCTCTTCTATTTGCTCTTCGCTAAGCCCTTTGTTTTCACGTATGCGCTTGGCCTTTGATTTATTATTGTACTGATGGAGACCTTCGACAAAACCATAGAAAGCAACTTCTGCAGTATTTGGAATAAAAGAGAATACTGTGTGCTTCAGGTCATGATCAACCTCTTCGAGCACCTCATCAACAAGTAACTTCCCTAACTTTTTACGTTCCCGATAGATGTCTTTATCCGTACCTCGAGAAAAGTATATGCGTTCGAAAGAACAAGCCTTTCTTTCATTCTGATCTTTGTAAGGCACGACACTTACATCGCCACTGCGCTTTATAATAAGTGCATGCCCTCTTTCAAGTTCTTTGACTGTATCGACATGAACGTTAAATGCGGTTTGTATCGCCGGACGTTCAGAGGCCATGACTACAACTTCGTCATCTTGATAGTAGAATGCAGGTCTTATGCCAGATGGATCTCTTGCAACAAATGCATCACCATGACCGATGAGACCAGCCATGACATAGCCACCGTCAAATTTGCGACAAGCTCTTTGCAAGACTCTTTGGACATCCATGTTATCGGCGATCAACTTATTGATTTGATCGATACTATAACCTTCTGGCTTGAACCAGTTATCTAATCTTTCTACTTCGTCATCTAAGAAATGTCCGATATTTTCAAGTACTGTGACAGTATCTGATCTCTCTTTAGGGTATTGACCTAATGCCACTAACTCATTGAATAGCTCATCGACATTAGTCATATTGAAGTTGCCCGCTAATACAAGATTACGGCTGATCCAATTGTTCTGTCTTAGAAATGGATGAACCGTTTCTATTATATTCTTTCCATGTGTTCCATATCGCAGATGGCCTAGTAAAAGCTCGCCGGTATAAGGTTTGTTTTCTTTGAGCCACAAAGGATCATTAAGTTGCTCTTGAGGTAGTCCTTCGAAGTGGGCATATGCACCTTTAAATAATTCTTTTAAGTACTGTGGACTATTGCTTCGACGTCTACTTATATACCTTTTACCTGGACTGGCATCTAGTTTGATTGTGGCAAGTCCAGCACCATCTTGACCTCTATTTCTTTGCTTCTGTAAAAGAATTTGAAGCTTCTTTAGACCGTATAGGGATCCATACTTATCTTGATAGAATTGTAGGGGCTTCAGGAGTCTTATTAGAGCCAAGCCACACTCATGCTTTATAAACTCACTCATCAGTGCGCAAAACTACGATAATCCGACTACTCAAGAACCGGATCAGAACTTAATATCACAGATAAATTTGTAAAGAAACTCCAGATCCAATATGGATGAGTTTTTTGTCTGTTTAAATTTGATTTCCCTAATGGACTATAGTGTCCTTGCGCTAAATGTATCTCCCTGGTTTATATCTCCAGTTTCTAGTCCCTTTCTAAGCCATCTTTGTCTTTGGGCAGATGTACCATGTGTGAAAGATTCGGGGATTACATATCCTCGGGATTCCATTTGGATTCTATCGTCACCAATGGCTGAAGCTGCATTCATCGCCTCTTCTATATCTCCTCTTTCGAGAAAGCCTGTTTTGCGATGAGCGTGATTAGCCCATACCCCCGAAAGAAAGTCCGCTTGAAGCTCAAGTCTTACTGAAAGATCATTATATGCCTCTTTACTTACTCGGCCGCGCTGCGCATCCATCTGAGTTGTGATACCTAATAGGTTCTGTACATGATGCGCGACTTCATGCGCTACAACATATGCCATTGCAAAATCACCTGGAGCTTTGAATTTTCTTCTTAGCTCATCATAGAAGCTAAGGTCTATATATACTTTTCTATCTGCGGGACAATAGAATGGTCCTGTAGCAGCCTTGGCAGACCCACAAGCAGATGTACTGCTTCCGCTAAATAGAACAAGCACAGCTGGCTCATAATTGCGGTTCAACTGATCTCTAAAGACATCTCTCCATACATCTTCTGTCTCTTTTAGAACAACTGATACCATCTGAGCTAATTCTTGCTCTTGACCCGTTGGCTGATATTCTTGAGTAGTTGTGGGAGCGGATTGACCTTGGGCCATCTCAGTCATCAGTGAGCCTAATGCTCTATCATCACCAAGCAACATAGCTACTATCGCAATCAGAATAGCACCGATTCCGATACCACCACCGACACGTTTCATAGTTTGACCTCTTCGGTCTTCAACATTTCTACTTCCTTCTCTTCCTTCCCATCTCATAGGATGAATTATTTTATTGGATAATAATAGATTGAA
>CALHUZ010000582.1 GCA_938039305.1 uncultured Saprospiraceae bacterium | reverse complement strand
TATAGCACTTCTTGGGACAACGGTATAGGCAATATGGATATGCCAACAGTGTCTCCTGCTGCTACTACTACCTATACTGTAACAATCACAGATGCCACTGGATGTACAACTACAGATCAAATAACTATAACTGCAGGTGGGTGCTGCTCTGGATTCTCTGTTTCGGCAGGAGCTGATAGAGCCCTTTGCTCAGATCTCAGTGAAAGCACTACTCTCTCTGCCTCAATAACAGGTGGTACAGCTCCTTATACCACTTCTTGGGATAACGGTATAGGCAATATGGATATGCCAACCGTATCTCCTTCTGCTACTACTACCTATACTGTAACAATCATAGATGCTACTGGATGCATAACAACAGATCAAATAACTATAACTGCAGATGCATGCTGCTCTGGGTTCTCAGTTTCAGCAGGTGCAGATAAAATGATTTGTTCTGATTTTGGCGAAAGCGCGACTCTTTCAGCTTCAGTAACTGGAGGAGTAGTCCCATATGTGACAGAGTGGAATAACGGAATTGGAACAATGGATATGCCAACAGTATCTCCTTCTGTTACTACAACTTATACTGTGACAATTACAGATGCAGCAGGATGTGTGACGACGGATGATGTAATTATAATTGTTGACCCAATGTGCGGTCCAGATTGTGAACCGGACACAACTTTCAATGATGTCATATTTCTAATTGATAATTCTGGTAGTATAAGTGATGAAGAGTTTGCAGCATTTGAAAACATTATAGTTGCTTCACTTGGCGGCATACGTAACTCATGCCCTTCATCTAGAAGGAGTGTCGTCCACTATGGTGGCGCAAATGGAACAAGCACAATTGTTGAATATGCACTGGGTCAAACCTCAGTAATAAATACAATCAGCAGACAGTATTGCAATGATAGAACAGGAGCAGGTATATGCAGAGGTGGTGGTGGCGACGACCTCAATAATGCAATCGGAGATGTAATGTCTTTCCTAAATGATGGAACATTAAATAGGGACCAAAACAACAAACTAAGTTTAGTAATACTGACTGATGCATTTGGTTTTGATACGACTTGCCCTCAACCTAATTGCTCGCTCATCCTACCAACGACAAATATCGACTTGATGAAGGCAAATTATAATGTCGACGTATCTGTAGTAGGAGTTTCTTCTCAAGCCGAAGAAGTTTTACTTGGCATTTATGCCTCACCAGGAGGAACGTTTAACTCTCCACTTTTTGAACAAGAGTGTACAGGTTCTTTCGATGGATGTTCGCTACCGCGTAAATATGTACAAATAGAATTCAATACTCCTCCTCAGGATGTTGCTGATATGATCACAAGTTTTGTGAGCTGTGAAGTTGAGATTATTACTGCTGTTACTGCCGATGCTGGATTGGATCAAACGCTTTGCGAAGAAAATGATGAAACTGTTGTGTTGACTGCCCAACTCACTGATGGTATTGAACCATTTACCTACGAGTGGGATAATGGACTTGGGTCAGGAAATAGCTTTAGCGTCAGCCCAACGGTCACAACAACATACATGGTAACTATCACAGATGCCAATGGCTGCTCTGATGTAGATCAAATAACCTTAACAGTTGAAGACTGCTTTCCAGATTGTAATCCAATCATCACATGTCCTCAGGATTATGAAGGATGCCCACAGGGCAATATGGAACCTATGATGACAGGTATGGCTACTGCCATTAAAGCAGATAGCGCTTGTAGCGTGCCGGTCATCACTTATACAGATGATGTGATGCAAGTTGGAACATGCGACGGACAAGTCATCATCATGAGAACATGGATCGCCACTGATGGTGATAACAGTGATGTATTTAGCACTTGTACACAGAGGATTTCTCTATTGGATACTATAGCACCGAAGATATTATCATGCCCACCATCAACTATCTTGAATCCTAACAATCCCGTCCATGAATGGGAAGATCCTATAGTTGAAGAAAACTGCGGTTTTACACTTTCTTACAGCGTGCCTAATGGAAGTAGGTTCCTAACTGGGATGACCAAGGTCTTAGCCACGGCGACGGACATGTGTGGCAATATCGACACTTGTTCTTTCATCGTCACGGTGCCAGAAGAAGTTGAAATCATCTGTCAGGAGATTATTTTGACATGTATCGATACTCTACTTCCATCTATGATCCCAGATATCGAGACCGATAGCCCTTGTGAGCGTTGTTTAACAGATTCCATAAACTGTGTTCAGACAACTGCTACCATTGACTCAGTGTATAAAGAGGGAGTGACGACTATTTACGAGGTGACTTACATAGCGACCGATCTTTGTGGGACTGATGATACCTGCACTACAAATATCATCATAGACAATACCGCTCGACTCGATTGTCCCGCCGATATAGATATCCAAGCACCTCCTTTTGGCTTTACAAATGTCACTTGGGAAAAACCTGTCTTTGAGACTTGTTGTACGACTTGTAAAACTAAGGAGATACCAGGGTTCTTATATATGGGACAATTAGGAGATTCTTATTACTACTGTTCTTATGCAAGGGTTAATTGGTCGAGGGCACAACTTATCTCTACTCAAAATGGAGGAAATCTCGCCGTTATAAATAATGCAGAAGAAAATGAGTTTATAGGGAGAAGACTTATCGAGCGAAATGCTTACATAGGGCTCAGTGATAGCGAAGAAGAAGGCACTTTCACTTGGGTAAATGGAGATCCTTTGAACTTTACAAAATGGAAAAGAGAGCAGCCTGACGATATGGATGGAGAAGACTTTGTGGAGATGGACGCACAAGGATATTGGTATGATGTTGATGGAAAGACGAAG
>CALHUZ010000581.1 GCA_938039305.1 uncultured Saprospiraceae bacterium | reverse complement strand
TGATTCTAATTTGAAAGCCACAGAGTTTTGCAAGCCAGCTACGAGATCACCACCTTCTGGAAAAAAGTGCATTGTATAATCAGCAATTGAATCTTGCTCTTTAGGCATATAGTCAGGTCGATTGATCAATCTGACCTCTTTTTGAAAAAGATAGCGCTTATCAAAATTAAGTTGGTACTGCGTATAAGCTCTAAGCGTATACGAACCTGTCTTGTTATCTATGAAGGTTTCAATATCAAAAGCCCCTACCCCATTTTTTATTTTGAGCTCATAAACCTTAAGAATCGTACCGTCTGGATCTATCCAATCCAAGTGAACGATAGATTCTTCATCGATAAGTTGATGTGTTCGGCCATCTACGACATACACCTTTCCATATATCACGTTCTCTTGTATATAGTAAGGCTTATCTAACGAGACGTAGACTTTTTCAATTTCTACTGACTCTTGATATCGATCAAATGCATCTTGCACCTCTTGACCAAAGCAAGTTAAGCTCAAGACAAGTGATACAACAATTGAAAGAAATCTATTCATGTAGTGGAGTAACACAGAAAGTAGGACATCACTTTCTGCTATATACTAACGCATCGAGAACCCAAAAGGCTGGGCCAAATAATAGAATATAATTAAACGAAGGATACTATAAATTCTTAACCTCAGCAGTCAACTTCTGAATGCTATCTTTTGCATCACCAAAAAACATCTTAGTACGCTCATGGAAAAACAATTGATTTTGAATACCTGCATATCCAGTACTCATACTTCTCTTCATCACGATGACATGCTTTGCTTCCCATACATTGAGTACTGGCATGCCATAGATAGAACTTGAAGGGTCGTCAATGGCCGCAGGATTCACAACATCATTAGCTCCTACAATAACTACAACATCAGTACTGGGTATAGCAGCATTCGCTTCATCCAGATCTAACAACTTAGGGTATGGCACATCGGCTTCTGCTAAAAGCACATTCATATGTCCAGGCATACGACCAGCTACAGGATGTATCGCATACTTCACATCTACCCCATTAGATTCTAATAAATCATCTAATTCCTTGAGTGCTTTCTGAGCTTGTGCCACTGCTAATCCATAGCCCGGAACAAACATCACAGAACTGGAATAATTCAGTAAGATGGCAGAGTCTATCGCATTAGTAGATTTTGCAACTTGGTCTCCATCCGCTCCGGCTGCTCCACCAGAAGCTGCAAAACCTCCGATCAGTACATTGAACAATGATCTATTCATCGCTTGACACATCAGCACAGTGAGTATCGTGCCTGATGCACCCACAAGAATACCACCGACCAACATAAAATTACTGCCATATATAAGTCCAGCGGCAGCAGCTGAAATACCCGTGAATGAATTCAGTAGTGATATCACTACCGGCATATCTGCACCGCCGATCGGAGCAACAAAACTCCAACCATAAAAAAGAGACAATACCAAGAATCCTATCAGAAGTCCAGTAGTATGGCCTACTACGATGAGGTATATAAAGAACCCAATTGTAATCAGAAGAAGTACTTGATTGATGATGCTATGCTTTGGCCAAGTAACTTGACTATCTTTTAATTTTCCATCCAGTTTTAAGTAAGCCAACATACTTCCCGTAAATGCAATCGCACCTATGAGCAATGCAAAAAGAGAGATGGCCATCCCACCGGTATCAAGATCTTGAGTTGTCAATTCTACAATAGATAGAATCGCCGCACATGCTCCTCCAAGGCCATTAAAGATAGATACCATCTGAGGCATAGCAGTCATCTGGATCTTCTTAGCCGATAGCCATCCTATCAGTGATCCTACAACCATACCGCCACCGATCCATGCGTAATTTCCACCGCCATCTATACGAGGATCTAACAATACTGCTAATATTCCTAAGCCCATACCAAAGGCAGCATAAGTATTTCCTTTACGCGCCGTATCTGGCGAACCCAACAATCTTAGTCCCCATACGAATGAGACTGCACCTATGAGGTAAGCTATATCGACAAGTGTATTTTGAATAATCATGGTCAGTTGATTTATGCGATTAGCTCTTTTTTTTCTTTTTAAACATCTCCAGCATCCTATCTGTCACAGCGAACCCTCCGACAACATTGATCATCCCCAGAGCAATAGCTACTGTACCTAAAGCGAGCGAGAAGATATCATCTGGTGCAGACCTTCTAATTAGAATAATTGCTCCAATTATAATGACGCCACTGATGGCATTCGCTCCCGACATAAGAGGGGTGTGGAGTACCGTAGGAACTTTAGAGATCACTTCAAATCCCAATATCACTGTAAAAATGAGTAAGTATATCAGCAATAGATTATCACTGATGAACTGCATGATTTGTGTCATAATTAGGCTTTTTTAGATATCAGTGATTTGCTAAGTATTTCGTCATCTGAGTTTAGATCAATAGATCCCTCCTTAACTATGTGCTTTAGAAAATTGAGGATATTGTTGCTATACAAAGTGCTCGCATCTTGAGGCATCTTATTTGGAAGATTAGAATCTCCAATTATGGTAACCCCATTATGCTGTATGACTTTGTCATTTTGCGAAAGCGCACAGTTACCACCAGTAGACGCTGCAAGATCTACTATTACAGATCCTGGTTTCATGTTATTCACCGTGTCTTCAGTAACTAACTTTGGAGCTGGACGACCTCGCAGTTGTGCTGTTGTAATTACAATATCAGCTGCCTTTGATTTTTCTTGTATCAGCGCCGCTTGTCGTTGTTTGTATTCGTCAGATTGTTCTACCGCATATCCACCAGCATCTTTGTCATCTTTTGCGCCCTCTACTTCTACGAACTTAGCACCAAGACTTTGTACTTCTTCTCGTACGGCAGCCCTTGTATCAAAGGCTTCCACTACGGCACCATTTCTTCTTGCGGTTGCGATGGCTTGTAGGCCAGCGACACCTGCTCCGATGACTAACACTTTAGATGGCTTTATGCTTCCCGCTGCCGTTATCATCATCGGTGCATATCGCGGAAGCATTGTCAATGCACTTAGCACTGCTTTATAGCCAGCCACTGACGCCATCGAAGAAAGCACATCCATAGATTGTGCAAGCGACGTCCTAGGAATCATATCAAGGCTAAATGCATTTACACCATTTGCCGAAAGGCCTTTTACAATATTCTCATCGTTAAATGGTGCATACTGACAGATGAATATAGCCGAGGCCTTCGCTTGCCCATACTCCTCATCTGTGATGTCTGGAGTGATCTGAACAATCACATCAGCGGTAGAGATAATATCCGCTCTACTTTTGATCGCCGCTTCTGCAAATGTATCGTCCGCATAAAACGCGCCTTTTGCGATACCAGATTCGATCCAAATCTCTTCACAGATCGCTTTGAGCTTCGACTGATTCTTAGGAACGATGGGAGCTATATCAGTCGTTCCCTCTTTTAAAAAGCCAATGATCATAAGCGATTGTTTCTTTTAATTAAAATACACAACCATCCGTAATTTTAGGATGCACGCAATGCTAAGGTATATTTTAATGAGATATATGGACAATATGATCCGTAGTAATTCTCAAGTCTTCAGTATACCCAATAAAAAAACGGACCATCAAATGAATGATGATCCGTTGTAAACGTTGGTTTATTTATTCTCTACTCCGACATTGATGTAGAAGCAAACTATACTAAATTCTTAGAATGAACCTCTAAGAGCTACTCTTCTATTTTGAGCACGTCCTGCACTCGTTGTGTTATCTGCTATCGGAGCAATCTCTCCAAATCCTGCAGCTCTCATACGAGTTGGATCTACACCTTTCTCAGTTAGATATGTCATAACTGCTTGAGCTCTTGTTGTTGACAATGTCATGTTCTTATCATCGTCACCTTGGCTATCAGTATGTCCTTCTATACTAAGCGTCAATGCTGGAAACTCAGCCATCACAGCAACTACCTCATCAAGTATACCATATGATGCTCTTGTAATCGTACCACGACCTGTCTGAAACTTAACATCAGTCAAAGCTCTTGTAAATACCTCAACTGCTTTAGCAGGTGTTGGCTTAATACATCCATCAGGACCTACATTGCCACCTACAGTTGGACACTTATCATCGTTGTCTACAACACCGTCACCATCTGTATCCTTAGGGCAACCGTTAGCATCTACGATACCTCCATCGTTAGGACACTTATCAGCAGCTCCTGACACGCCATCATTATCTGGATCAGAAGGGCAACCATCTGCCGTTCTTGCTGATACAGTAGGACACTTATCATCTTTATCTGCTACGCCATCACCGTCACCATCTGGGCAACCGCCTACTGGACCTGAAGCATTAGGACATGCATCATCTTTATCTGCAACACCGTCACCATCCGAATCAGGGCATCCACCTAAGGTACCTGAAGCGTTAGGACACATGTCATCTTTGTCAGCTACACCGTCACCATCTGAATCAGGACATCCACCGAGTGGACCTGCATCATTAGGACATGCATCATCTCCGTCGATTACTCCGTCACCATCTGAATCAGGACAACCTCCGTAAAGGATATCTCCTGCTTCTGTAGGGCAGTTATCTTCGCTATCGATGATACCGTCACCGTCAGTGTCAGGGCAACCATTAAATTCTTTTAATCCAGCCTCATTTGGACAAGCATCTTTCTTATCCTTAACACCGTCACCGTCTACATCAGAAGGCCCATCAGCACCAAATGTATAAGTCAACTTACCTAATACTCTTCTTCCAAGTTTAGGAAAGTTAGGGAAGTATCTATACTGATTGTCAAATAGGTTCTGAGCTGTAAGATCAAGGGCTAAACCATTATCAAATCTATAACCTACACCTGCATCAACAAGGTTTCTTACTTCTGTATTTCCAGAGTATTGTCCCAAGAATACTTCGTAAGAATCATCATGTTGGAAACTTGCATTTGCTCTCCATCCAAACTCTGGTACAAGCTTGAATCCAAATCTATACTTGTTAAGAGGTGTACTTGAAGAAGTACGTTCAGTTCCATCTGTTCCTTGGATCTGTGGATTCCAAACATTGTCTGAGATATATGAGTAGTTAGCAAACAAAGATAAATCTTGGTTGACATAATATTCTAATCCCGCATCTACACCCGTATATGAGAATGCATCAAATGTTCTATATCCTGCAGCAAGGTGAGTTACACCATTAGTAGGTACCTGATCTGTAGGTGTTGTAGCAAGTATACCTCCTGCGATAAGAGGAGCAATGCTACCTGCAAAAGCGTTTCCACCTGCTGTATATGCTCCTTGTATAGCCGCTGTCAAAGCATCTGCTGTAGGTCCTGCAGCTGGATTTGCAGCTCCTCCTAATAATCCAAAAATGTGATCTCTTACTCCACCACTTGCAACTGCTGCACCAAGGTCACTACCTATAGTCTCAGAACCAAGCAAAGTATAAGCCGGGCTAATACCTGTGAAGAGAGTAGAGTTTTCTATTGTCTTATTATAGATATCCACCATCACACCTATCTTATCACCGATAAGTCCTTTGTAACCTATTTCCCAAGTTGACTCATTTCTAAGTCTTGCTTGAGGAGCGTCTATCAAACCGAGAGGTTGGCCGTTGAAAAGGTTGAATCCGAAAAACTGTCCTGTCGTTCCTCCTACAGAGTTACCTCTTAAATAGTCTCCAATAGCATTGGCAAGATCTGGTCCTACTTGAGCAGCAAGCCCAGGTACAAGTTGTGATAGTACTGCTTCGTTTACTGCACCATAGGTCACGGCATTAGGCAATCCAGGTGTTCCTATTGGCAACTCAACCCCACCTAATAATCCGTTCAACTTAATAACAGGATTGTTAAATGTCTGAGCATCTTTATTTCCTAATAACCAGATATCAAATGCTCCAGGTACTGGAGATGATACAGGGAAATCAATATTCACTTGTAGTTGGGAAGGTGCACCTACCGCCTTATTATATCCTCCTCTAAAAGTATGCTTCGGGCTTGGCTTGTATACAAGTACTGCTCTTGGTTGAAAAGCTGTTTCATCTAAGAAGTTGAACTTATCAGCTCTAGCTGCAAGCACTAAATCAAGCTTATCTCCTAAGGCAAACTTACCCTGTAAGTATGCACCTACAATTCCAAAATCATCATCATCTTCTTCACGACCATATACTGTATTAAAAGTATTGGCGGTCGATTGACGATAGTCAAACCCTGCTGTGAAATTGGCATCCAATAAACTAGGCATATCCCAATTGTATTGAAGTTGAGCTTCTAACTGAGTTCTTTCAATCTGCGTAGTATTTCCTGTTTGATATAAGAAGGTAGGATTCTCATCTGAGCCTCCATCATTATTCAACCAAAATGCTTGGGCGAATAAACCCTTCCATTGCACTCTTGCTTGTGTCCATAATTCAGTTGCCTGAGAAAGACCTTCTCCTTGAGAATTATAGAATACGTGCGATGCATTATTAGTACCACCGGCTATATTGACTGATAAATCATCAGTTGGTCTAAACTCAAGAGTTGCATTCAATAAGAAAGCATTGTAATCATCTTGCATCATATTGCCATCTCCGTCTGGGTCAAGATCCGCCTCAGTAAGAAGTGTTCTTCCTGCCTGAGTAGCGTCCACTATACCTCCAGTCACTGCGGGAGTCTGAACTGTTCTGCTGAACCTGGCTATTTGGATAGCATCATCTGGATCATTCGGATCCAAAGTGAATTCATTTCCACCTTTCTTTTGTACGTTGATTTTAAAACCAAACTTATCTGAAACCTTAGTTGCATGTCTTACTGCCAAGCCATAAGTGGCTAATTCACCACCTACTAATTCTACAGTCGTTCCAGGATTATCTATAGCTCCTTTACTGATAAAGTGAACTACACCAGAAGTAACACCAGGTCCATACAGTGCAGAACCAGGTCCTCTTACAACTTCGATTCTTTCTACATCTATGTTGTTGATAGGTGAGTTCAAGGCATCAAATGTTCCAAGTCCAGGACCAGATAATGATCTATAATCAAGTATTGGGAATGAAGCTGATCCGAAGATTCCTCCATCTCCTCTCAACTGGATGTTGATTACACCTGCAGATTGCTGCTGTACAGTGACACCCGGCATACTGATCAAATTTCTTGCTGGATTCACGTTAGGTGAAGCCGCCATCTTGCGTGCCGTAATTACAGATACAGATGCAGGTGCTTCTTGAATCTTCTCCCTTCTTCTCGAAGCTGAGATGATTACGTCATCTCCTAAAAGGATTCCCTCACTCAAAGTGACATCCAAGTTAGAAGTAGGTCCTGCTACTGTTACATCTTGAGAAGTGTATCCAGTAAAAGAAACCACGACAGTCAATGGAAAAGACTGAGTAGTGTTAAAACTAAAAGTACCATCGAAGTCAGTGACAGTTCCTTCAGTTGTTCCAGCGACGATAACGTTAGCACCGATGAGTGCCTCTCCGGTCTCATCTACAATGGTTCCGGCTATCTGCCCTTGCCCCATCACGAGCCCAGTCCCCATCAGGAACAGACATAGCGATAGTAGCTTTGTTACATAGTTAAGATTTTTCATACAAATTGTTTGTTAGTGAATAAGCGATGACTTTCATCATCCGCGATTAAATGTATGGTTTTGGTCTGTATCTCAGAAATCTTATTTAAAGATTTCCTTAACACAGAGTACACTCCCCATTCTTTTGGTTGAAAGACAGATATAGTGTTCGCAATAATACTGTTAATTCTGAAGACCCAATGATCAGATTAAGAATTTACTTTTGTTTTTTCTTATGATATCCGTATTTTATTTCATATGTCAGTGTTTTCAATGTATACTTATTGGTTCTAGCAATGATTAAAAGCGCAAATAAAAAGATTTTTTCCTTGCTAAAGAAGGCTTGAATGGTAAAGAAGACAAGTTTTTTTTACATTCACCACAAGACAAATTGAATATGGGTTTTACTACAATCGACTACGCTTTTTTTATAGGTTATATCCTACTTGTTGTTGTTTTTGGTGTCTGGATATCAAGACACAAAGGAGGCAATGAAACTTCTAAGGATTACTTCCTTGCTGGTAAATCCCTGCCTTGGTGGATCATAGGTGGATCATTGATAGCATCTAATATTTCAGCGGAGCAGTTTATTGGTATGTCAGGTGATGGTTTCCGATTTGGTTTAGCCATAGCGACATATGAATTTATGGCTGCGGCTACGCTACTACTTGTTGCTTGGTTGATGCTTCCAGTATTCTTGAAAAAGAACATCTATACGATGCCCCAATTTGTCGAGTTACGATTCGATAGCAATGTCAAAACCGGATTAGCGATCTTTTGGCTCCTTATCATAGTCTTTGTCAATATCACATCGGTGCTTTATCTCGGTGCACTAACACTACAAACCACACTTGGAGTTAATATATATATAGGTGTTATCGGTTTAGCTTTATACTCTGCGACGTTCTCCATATTTGGTGGACTAAAGACAGTCGTATGGACTGATTTGATTCAGGTATTCTTTTTAGTGGCCGGAGGCCTTGCTACTACATACTTCGCTCTTGATGCATATAGTGAAGGAGCCGGATTCGTGGCTGGACTATCACAACTATATAATGATGTCGGCGATCGATTCAATATGGTACTCTTCAAGGGAGAGTTAATGTATACCAATGATTCTGGAGACACAGTCGATGCATGGGAGAAACTTCCAGGCCTGAGTGTTCTTATCGGAGGTATGTGGATCGCTAATATCTACTACTGGGGTACTAATCAGTACATCATTCAAAGAGCACTTGCGGCTAAAAGTCTAAAAGAAGCACGTAATGGTATTGCATTTGCGGCAGCGATGAAGTTAGTATTACCGCTTATCGTAGTGATCCCGGGTATCGTAGCTTACGCTATGCACGTCAATCTTGACAAAGGAGATCAGGTCTATTCTTTTGTGCTTAATGAATTCATCGGAACGGGCTTCAAGGGCATCTGTTTTGCAGCGGTGATCGCAGCAGTAGGATCTTCT
>CALHUZ010000580.1 GCA_938039305.1 uncultured Saprospiraceae bacterium | reverse complement strand
GGCGTCAATACAGCAGAAGGAGCTTCTTCAACTACCTTTTGATGACGACGCTGTACACTACACTCTCTTTCAAAAAGATGGACTACATTCCCATGTTGATCTGCTAACACCTGAATCTCAATATGCCTTGGAGAGCTGATGTATTTTTCAATAAAAACAGATCCATCACCAAATGCTGACTTGGCCTCACTGATGGCACGATTCATCTGCTCTTCTATCTCTTCTGGATTCTCAACAACCCTCATTCCCTTGCCACCACCGCCTGCAGAAGCTTTTATAAGTATTGGATATCCGATCCCTGCAGCAATCTCAGTGGCTTGTGCTGCATCTGTTAGTGCTTTGTCTGTACCCGGCACCATCGGTATATCATAAGTACTTACAGCTTCTTTAGCTGCTAACTTACTTCCCATAACTTCTATGGCATGAGTTGCAGGGCCTATGAAGATGATATCGTTTTCAGAACATGCTTTTGCAAATTTTGAGTTCTCACTTAGAAAACCATATCCCGGGTGTATGGCATCTGCTTGAACTGCTTTAGCCGCACCTATGATCTTTTCAAATACCAAATATGACTGAGCAGACGGAGAAGGTCCTATATGAACAGATTCATCAGCAAAAAGCACATGTGGTGATTCTCTATCCGCATCTGAAAAGACTGCTACCGTCTTAATGCCCATTCTCTTAGCTGTCTTCATGACCCTAAGAGCTATCTCTCCTCTATTTGCAATTAGAATTTTATTGATCTTCTTTTTAGACATCCACTCTACTTTTTACAATTTTATCCCAATTCGATTTTGCTATATCAACTGCAACCTTCTCAAACAAGTAACTACCTTTTGTCGGCGATTCTACTTTTCCAAGATGACCTTCCATTGTCATCAGGTTATATATATTACGAGAATATCTGCGCGAGTTCTTTTGTCCCTGCTCATTTTCCAAACAATCATGAGCGGGCAAGAAGATGACATCTACATCTGCAGCTATCATACTCATTGCTATCTGAGAAAATGAAATCATATTTTTATTAGAATCAAAAGAGATAGCTGTCTTCTCTATGTATGCTTCAATAATAAGTTGCACTCGATCATGTGTCACTTGGTGCGCCTCAGCCATATTTGCCCACAACAACCTGAGTGCAAGCACTTGAGTTATATTCTCAACATAGTTGTGTCCGAATCCAACTTTTAGAAATACTTGCGCAGGCAGCGTCTTGCTATAGAATATCACATCAGCTCTTTCTAATAAAAATCTTGCAGCCTCTTGTTTATTAGAACTTAATGTATCAATAACAACATCCTTGTTAGATCGATCAACAATCACGAGGTTAGGCAATCCACTTTTATAATTGTCCTTCACATAATCTTGAATACTTTGTCGAAGATCTTCACTTTCCTCAAGCTGAATGACGACATGAATTAGATCAAGTAAAACACCATTGAACAAAATACTAAGATCAGGCTTGTAGCTCTTATTGATTTTGAGCGATAGATAGTTGGCACCTCCTTTAAGTTGCTCAAGGATCAACTCGTTGTCCTTTTGACTATCTGATACCTCAACTGAACAGCCAAGATGTACTGACTCTAAAGTCTTGGAAGGGATACATACCTCCTCGGTGACATCATCACTATGATAGAATGGAGACACCGCTTGTACATCTGCTATTGTGAAGTTTAACTCGTCAATAGCGCGGCCCTTTAAGTCTTTAGAGACTTTCTCTAACCACCCTTTTTTAGATACTGATGAAAACTCTTCGAATAGCTTCATCCTAAGTAATTTCTATAAGAAGTTGACCTTTTTCAACGGCAGCCTTCTCCTCCACAGATATTTGCCCGATAACTCCTGATGCAGTCGCTTTGAGCATGTTTTCCATTTTCATAGCTTCAAGAATCAGAAGCGGATCTCCCACTTCAACTTCCTGACCTTCTTTAACCAATATCGAAAGGACGAGCCCCGGCATAGAGGAAATCAGGTCTTTATTCTTTACGGATTCTTTGGATGCAAAATCTAACGAAGTGACCAATTGATCTAACTCATCAGAGATGGAGCAAGTATAAACCTGATTCTTAAGTTCTATAGTTACGGTCTTATCAGCCTTGTTGACTGAGAGCACCTTTCCTTGAAAGGATTGGTGACTATCTATGATATGATATGTCTTATCGCTGATCTTCACCAGATCTGCACTATCCAAGTCCTTGTTAGTTAGCTTTTGGAGCTTACCATTATTCACAACTACTTCATACATAAGATCATATGGCTGGTAAAGCTCTAAGATAGTGGTGTTTGTAATTGAGAGCGAATAATATCTCTTAATTCAGGATCTATAGAGAAGGAATAATTGGCTTGACCATGACAGCCAATCTCAGGTAATGCAGTGTTTCGTCGACTTTCCCCATAGTCTTATAGAAATAGGTGCTCTCTTAGAATCGCTTCAGAATACCTTGAATCAAAGTATGACACTGTTTGCGCTAAATCAGTTGTCTACCGAGTTGTCATTCTGTTCACAAATTGTACCTTTGGCCCGCTTTTGAAGCACTCACATATGGAAAGAAATCAACTAATTGGATTCGGTCTTATATTCTTGATTCTTCTGGGATGGAGCTACATGAATAGCCCAACTCCTGAAGAGATACAAGCTGCCAAAGAAAAAGAGCGCATTGCTCGAGAATCATCTCAGTCCAGCGATCAGAGCGCTGCCGCCGACACTTATGACATGCCTGTCGTAGAAAAAAAGGTTACTCCTGCCGAACTTGGCATATTTGCGGAAGCGGCATCAGGAGAAAAGAAAACATACACTTTAGAGAATGATCTCATAACACTTTCCTTTACAAACAAAGGGGGAAAGCTCAATTATGCAGAATTAAAGGAGCACTATAAAATCCTTTCTGCTCCAGGCGATGACAACATCGAAAAGGAGTTAGTCAAACTCTTTGAGGATGAAAAAAACAAGTTTGGTTATCAGATCAATCTAACTGATCGCACAATCTACACGGAAGACTTATACTTCGATGACCAGCAATCCGGCAACAAAGTAACCTTCAAAGCTGGTACTCCAGATGGTGGTTATATAGAACAAGTATATGAACTCAAGGACGATAGTTATGAAGTGGATTATAGCTTCAACATCGTTGGTTTAAGTAGCAGCTTAAGAAACGAAGATGCTGTTACACTAAACATCGAAAACTACCTTGATCCGATAGAGCAAAATCGATACTTTGAGAAGACTTACTCGGCAGTGTACTTCAAGGAAAGGGAAGAAAGCCCAGAAAACTGTGGATGTCGAGGTGAAGATTCTGAAGCATTGAATGGAAATCCTGTTGAATGGGTTTCTATGGTCAACCAGTTCTTTAATACCTCTATAATGGCGACAGGAGAGCCATTCAAGGGCATCACTACTGCGGTGTCTGCACCTACTGATGATCTGCCAGATCTTAAAAAGATAGACGCTTCCATGATCTTACCTCTTGGAAGTGGAAGTAGTTCTGGTGCATTTGACATGAAAATGTATGTCGGTCCGAATGAATATGAACGCCTCGTGACTTACGATGTTGACCTTGAAGAAATCATTCCTTTCGGGAATAGCATATTTGGTGATATCAATAGACACTTGATCAGACCGTTTTTCAACTGGTTATCAGGATTCATAGGAAACAAAGGAATAGTAATCATCGTCTTGATCTTTATCATCAAGATGGCCGTTTATCCATTGACTTATAAGATGCTTAAGAGTCAAGCTAAAATGGGGGCTTTAAAACCTCAATTGGCAGGACTCAAAGACAAGTATAAGGACGACGCCCAGAAGGTTCAGATGGAAACCATGAAGATATATAGGGAGTACGGTGTCAGTCCATTAGGTGGATGTATGCCGATGATCGCCCAGATACCGATCTGGTATGCCTTGTTTAGGTTCTTTCCAGCGTCTATCACATTCAGACAAGAACCTTTCTTATGGGCGCAAGATCTCTCGTCATATGATGTATGGTTTAATCTGCCATTCACCATCCCTGCGATGGGTGCTCACTTGAGTTTATTCACAGTGCTATACGCTATATCTCAAGTGGTCTACACATACTATAACTCTAAGCATATGGACATGTCGGCTAATCCGGCCATGAAATATGTCCAATACTTGATGCCACTTATGTTCTTTGCATTCTTCAATAGTTATGCATCTGGATTAACATGCTATATGCTCTTCAGTAATCTATTCACAATTAGTCAGACGATCATCACTAAGAACTTCGTCTTCGATAATGATAAGATCTTAGATAAGCTCAATGTGCAGAAAGCCAAACCAAAGAAGAAGGGCGGATTCCAAGAGAAGATAGCCAAGGCGATGGAAAAGCAACAGAAGCTTAGAGATGAGCAAGCTAAGCAGAAAGGCAAAAAGAAGTAACTTAACGGCGCTATCTACGGATAGATATACTTTCAAAGCATGGTTACAGAACAATATGTAGGTGTCCTCGGAGCTGGCAAATTCGGTTTTGCACTGTCTCAATTGATGGCACCTAACACCAATGTTTTGCTTTATAGTCGAAGATCCGAGCTTGTAGATAGTATCAACACTCAGCATGCTTATAATGGCATTCCCCTTCCTGAAAATGTAGCAGCCACCACTTCGATTGAAGAAGTATGTGGTAAGTGTCAACTATTACTTCCTGTGATCTCTTCAGTTCACTTCAGAAAAGTGATTCATAGCATGGCTCCTTATTTGACGCCAGAGCATATGATGATACACGGAACTAAGGGTTTCGATGTATTGCCTGGAGAACTGGATGAAGGGTTCAAGTACGAAGGATTTAAGCGTAGAGATGTAAAGACGATGAGTGAGGTCATCATCGAGGAAACTGATGTCATCCGAGTTGGTGCACTGTGTGGTCCTAATCTGGCGACAGAGATACTAGCTGGACTTCCTACAGCGACTGTGATAGCAAGTGAGTTTGATGAGGTGATCAAGACTGGACGAGAAGCATTGTCAGGAAGTAGATTTTTTGTATTTGGCTCATATGATCTTCGAGCTGCAGAATTAACTGGTGCTTTGAAAAATGTCATTGCCCTCGCTTCCGGCTTAGTTGGTGGAAAGAAGTTAGGTAAAAATACAGAAGCCATGCTCATAGTCAGAGGTCTACGTGAGATGGTACTTATAGGAGATCTAATGGGATCTTCAACCAAGGCATTTTTTGGGACAGCTGGTATCGGTGACCTCATCGCTACTGCCACTTCTGATAAGAGCAGAAACTATAGTTGTGGTGTAAGAGTAGCCAATGGGGAAAGTATCGATGATATCCTCGCCAACGCTGACGAAGTGGTAGAGGGCATAAGATCTCTTCACATAGCTCATTATCTGGTTGAGAAGTTCAACATACATGCACCTATAATTACGACTATATACAAGATCATCTTCGGTGGTAGAGCGATGGAAGACAGCATCCAAGATCTCATGAAGTATCCTATGGCTTCTGACGTTGACTTTGTATAGTAACTTGGGTGAAGCAACTTTAGCAAGAATAAAGGGAACTTTGTCCGATGTCTAAAGAGTTACATCTATAATATTTTGATACTTTGTAGAAGGATTATTTATTTGAATCTATAACTAATATACTATGGCAGATTTTTCCTCTTTAGATAACGCAGTGGCTAAGCCAAAATCGTTCTGGTCAAGACCTGAAGGCAAGACTGGTTCATTGTTTCTTTTAGCCATCTTAGGTGGACTTGGTTTTTTAGTAGCAACTAACATTGGAGCACTCGTTTCATTTGCCTCGAGCATGCTTGGACTAGTAGCTACAGTTGCAGCACTTGGTGTAATCGTCTATATGGTATTAGATCCTAAAATGCGAACGCTTGTCAGCTATATGTACAAGAGTGTGATGCGTAAGATCACCAGTATCTTCGTGACAATTGATCCTATCGGTATCCTTAAGAACTATGTCGATGATCTAAGCGGCAACCTCAAGAAGATGGGCAAGCAGATCGGTGGACTACGTGGACAGATGCGCAAGATCAAGACGATGATGATCGATAACACAAAAGAGATCGAGCAAAATCTTCAAGTTGCACGTAAAGCAAAAGAGCTTAATAACAATCAAGCATTAATGCTTTCTACTCGTAAGGCTGCAAGGTTAAAAGAATCTAATGCTAAGTACGAGAAGCTTCATAAGAAAATGGGCTTACTCTATAAAGTATTGACCAGAATGTATTCTAATTCTGAGATTTTATTAGAAGACACAAAAGATCAAGTAAAAGTAAAGGAGCAGGAAAGAAAAGCAATACGCATGTCTCATGGCGCTATGAAGTCTGCGATGAGTATCATCTCAGGTGATTCTGATAAGAGAGCTATGTTCGACCAAGCGATGGAAGTGATCGCAGATGATGTAGCCAATAAGGTAGGCGAGATGGAACAGTTTATGGAGCTTTCTGCAAACTTTATGGATTCTGTAGATCTTCAAAATGGTATTTTCGAAGAGAATGGCATGAAGATGTTAGAAGAATACGAAAAGAAGAGCACGCTGCTATTATTAGGAGGACAAGAGAGCGTCGATGAAGCTGGACTTGATCTTAATGAGTATCAGATGCAAAAAGAAAAGATAGAAAAGTCTTCTGACTATACAGGACTATTCGATTAGACTTTTATAAAAGCAAAATATAATGGGAGCTCATTGTTATTGAAAAATAGCAATGAGCTTTTTTGATTCAATCTCCCAGTTATAGATATCTCTGACAGAGTCACATGATTCAACCATAGATTGAAAATCATGCTCCTGGTCAATAATAGACCTCAAAGTCTCAACGATACTTTTTCGATTCAGATCTGAAAGCAACAATCCTACGCCATGCTTTTTTACAATCTTGCTGTATTCGGGGAAGTCCATCGTTATCACAGGAAGTCCATGATGTATGTAATCAAAGAATTTGTTAGCCAAAGAATAGTAATAGCTTTTGCTTCTATCTTCAAGCAAATTCCATCCTAATTGAGATTG
>CALHUZ010000579.1 GCA_938039305.1 uncultured Saprospiraceae bacterium | reverse complement strand
ATCGAAAGTCTAAAGGCGCAGCACTACGATTTATATTTGACTGGAGTCAGAGGGCCTGTTAGAGATGCTTTGGTCAAGAACAAGTTGTTCCATGAAATAGGATCTCAAAACTTCTTTGCCAATGTTAATGAAGCTGTAGATTTCAAGGACAATCCCGATGCCAATGTGAACCTTAATGAGAAGTACATACTTCAGACTAATGTCAAAGCACATGACTCTTAAGAATATGACATTGTGATCAAGATCACAAAACTTAAATTTTTGGTCATTACTTTTATAGTCAAGAAAAGACTTAAAGATGTTTAACATAGAACAAATATATACCGGCTGTCTATCTCAAGGCGCTTACTACGTCACCTCCAATGGCGAAGCGGCTATCATAGATCCACTGAGAGAAGTGCAACAATACGTTGATAAGTTAGCGAAGGACGGCGTCATTCTTAAATACATTTTTGAAACACATTTTCATGCTGACTTTGTAAGTGGGCATGTGACACTAAGCGAAAAAACAGGAGCGCCCATAGTATTTGGACCTACTGCCAACACTAGTTTTGACGCTATCATCGCGACTGATGAGCAGACTTTTAAAGTAGGTGACATCACTATTAAAGTGCTTCACACTCCTGGGCATACTATGGAGTCGACTACGTATCTGCTGATCGACGAAGAAGGGAAAGAGCACGCTATATTTTCAGGCGATACTTTATTCTTAGGTGATGTGGGCAGGCCTGACTTAGCACAGAAAGCAGCTGAGATAACCAAGGAAGACTTAGCAGGTATGTTATTTGAAAGTTTGAGGACTAAGATTTTACCACTACCAGATAGTCTCATCGTATATCCAGCACATGGCGCTGGGTCTGCTTGTGGCAAGAACATGATGAAGGAAACTGTAGACACGCTGGGTAATCAAAGAAAAGTGAATTATGCCTTGCGCAGTGATATGACTAAGGACGAATTTGTGAAAGAACTCACAGATGGCTTACTACCACCGCCTGCATACTTTCCGCTCAATGTAAAACTCAACAAAGAAGGATATCAAGATATAGCCAATGTAATAAGCAAAGGAACCCGTCCTCTTGATCCTGCGGCTTTTCAATTAGAAGCTGAAATGCACAATGCTCTAATACTGGATGTGAGACCACCACAAGTATTTGCAAAAGCGTTTATCCCAAGATCTATAAACATAGGGATCAATGGAACATTCGCACCATGGGTAGGCGCCCTAGTCAAAGATATAACTGTGCCGATCTTGTTGGTTACGCCAGAAGGCAGAGAAGAGGAAGTGGTTACAAGGCTTTCAAGGGTAGGTTTTGATAATGCACTTGGTTATCTTAATGGAGGTGTCGAAGCTTGGATAAAAGAAGGAAAAGAAATTGATGAAATAGAAAGTATAAGTGCTACGGAATTCGAATCAAGGTTTGATGATTCACTTCCTTTATTTGATGTGAGGCGAGAGACAGAGTATTTGTCAGAGCATTTGCTTTCTGCTAAAAACATCCCTCTCAGCAACCTCAATGATCACTTAGCCATGCTTCCTAAGGAACAAACTTTCTATATACATTGTGCTGGCGGATATCGCTCAATGATAGCGGCTTCCATTCTAAAGTCAAGAGGATATCACAACATCATAGATATCGCTGGTGGATATGGTTCGCTAAGTAAGACGAACATAAAGGCGTCCGATTTTGTTTGCCCCACTACTTTATAAAAAGGCTTATCACTTTTGTAAATATGCATGACGCATACTAAAGCCACAAAGGCTCGAAAAGAACTGAAATTAGAAAAATATTATGATAGAATTTTTATCTCAACCTTGGCACTGGTCCATATCTGGACTACTGATCACAAGTGTTATGATTATGCTCCTCTGGTTCGGAGGCAGCTTTGGCGTATCTTCTAATCTTAGAACGCTATGCAGTATAGGAGGAGCAGGAAAGTTATCTGACTTTTTCAATTGGAATTGGAAAGGCCAAATTTGGAATCTTGTATTCGTCACCGGAGCTATCATAGGAGGTTATTTAGCTTCTCACTATCTACAAAGCCCTGAGCCAGTGCAGATCTCAGAATCTACAAGCACATATCTAAGCTCAGTAGGAATCGAAACACCTCGGTCTCTAAGCGAAGGTGCAGGGTTTGTACCACAAGAGATATTCAGTGAGCCATTCTCTCTAAGAAACTCCATCATACTTATCATCGGAGGTATTCTTATAGGATTTGGCACAAGGTATGCGGGCGGTTGTACTTCAGGACACGCTATCAGCGGGCTAAGTAATCTTCAACTTCCATCACTCATAGCAGTCATAGGTTTTTTCATAGGAGGGCTTGCTATGACTTGGTTGATTCTTCCATCATTACTGACTTTATAAATTTCCAATTATGATTAAATTAATCAAATTCTTACTTGTAGGTATCGTATTTGGAGTCATCATGACTAAGTCAGAAGCGATATCATGGTTTAGGATTCAAGAGATGTTTCGATTCGAAAGTTTCCACATGTACGGCATCATCGGTGTTGCTGTGGTATCCGGTGTTATCCTTATCGCATTGATCAAAAAGATGAATGGCAAAACCATAGATGGAGCAGATATGAAACTCAATCCTAAGGACATGAGTATCACGCGCTACCTTGTAGGAGGCACTATATTTGGATTAGGCTGGGCGATGACAGGAGCTTGCCC
>CALHUZ010000578.1 GCA_938039305.1 uncultured Saprospiraceae bacterium | reverse complement strand
TAATTACGATGCCTACCAGAAGTTCTTTAAAGGGGCAATGAAGAAGAGCTATCCACATATATATGAGGAAGGATTAATCGATGATTATACTGATCGACCAATTAAGAAAATCCTTAGAGTATTTGATGAGGAAGGAAATGTGCGTCGCAATGCTTCACCCGAACTTATCAAGATATATAAGAAGATAGACACAACGACAAGAGCGTCAGAAAGTAGATTCAATGAACTTGTTCTAAAATACAAGAAGAACAACTTACTTACAGATACTGAAGAGACGCTTAGAAATGGTCGGAAGGTTTTGATTCTTCCCGTGGAAAATAAGAGAAAGATTCAAGGTGTCATCCATGATCAGTCAGCAACTGGAAAGACAGTTTATATAGAGCCTCAAGAATTGATGATGCTCAACAATGAACTTTACTCACTGCAGAATGATCTTAGAGCAGAAATCTACAGAGTGCTCAAAGCACTATCTGACGATCTTCGAGAGGATCGTTCTATGATCTCTGACTGTTATGATCGCCTGACAACGATAGACAGCATAAGAGCGAAGGGATTGTTCTCTGCTAAGATCAATGGAGCACTTCCTGAGTTAGTGGAGGAGTCCGTATTGAGTTTAAAAGAGGTAAGACATCCACTTCTTTATTTACAAGAATTGAAAGGAGGTCACAAGACAGTCGCATTTGATGTAGACCTGAGGGGAGACAATCGTATGTTGCTTATTAGTGGTCCAAACGCTGGAGGGAAGTCAGTCACATTAAAGGCAGTTGGGCTTGTTCACTTGATGCTCTATCACGGTCTTTTAGTCCCTGTTCATAAGGAGAGTAAGATGGCCATCTTTGATAAGATCTTTACAGACATCGGTGATCAACAATCTATTGATGAAGGATTGAGTACTTATAGCTCTCACTTACTTAATCTAAAAGCTGTCCTCGATGCAGGAGATAGTAAAACGCTTGTACTACTTGATGAGATAGGTTCTGGTACCGATCCAAAACTTGGAGGAGCAATAGCAGAAGGAATTCTAAAAGGACTGATTGTAAAGAAGTGTATCGGAATTGTAACTACTCACTATTCTGAATTGAAAATATTCGCTTTCAAACAAAAGGGAATTATAAACGGTGCTATGCTTTTTGATAAAGAGCACCTAAAGCCAACCTATAGACTCAAAGTTGGAAAGCCAGGCAGTTCATATGCATTTGAGGTAGCAAAGAAGGTAGAGCTTGATGAGCGAGCGATTAGGTACGCCAGAAAGAAAGTAGGGAAGAAGGAAAATGAAGTAGAAGAGCTATTAGTTGATCTTCAAGAAGGGAAAGTCATACTTGATGAACAATTAGAATGGATAGAAAAAGAAAGAGGGAAATTAGATAAGCTTATTAAAAATTATGAGACCCTTTCTAAGGAGTTTCAAGTGAAGCGTAAGAAGCTACAGATCAGAGCTAAAGAGATAGAACTCAAGAATGCGAACCATGAGAGCGTAGCACTACAAGAAGTAATTTCGAAATTAGAAAAAGAGAAAAACCTTGATAAAGCAAGAGCACGCAAAGAACAAGTCTTAGCCAAAAGAACCAATGAGTCACAAGGTATTGTTGACTTGAAGAAAGAGATTCTATCTGAAAAGAGAAAAGATGAACGCATCTATGCGGGCGATACGGTCAAGATGATCGATGGAGATATGAGTGGTGAAGTGATCTCCGTAAATGGAGACAAAGCCAAGGTGCTCTTTGGATTAATGCAGATGGAAGTTGCTCTATCAGATATCACATTAGCCAGCGAACAATTAGCCTTTAATCGCAGTAAGAAAATCAATGTGAAAGGCGTATCCTTCGAATCTAACTTTGATACGAAATTAGACATCAGAGGTTATAAACATACCGATGCAGAAGCGACGCTGGAAGTATTCTTTGATAAAGCCATACTTAATAATGCACGAACCCTTGAGATCGTACATGGAAAGGGTAGAGGTACACTTCGAAAGCTGGTCATCAAAAAGATGAAAGAGTTTAAAGACTTCCAGTCTTACTCTCATAAGGCTGATGAGTTTGGTGGAGATGGAGTTACGATTATAAAGATGTAGAGTATAAATACTCTATAGTGCATTTATTGCATCAAATAATACACCTGAGCAAAAGTTTCAAAAAGGAAAATCAATTATCGCCATATACTTTTAAGCTCTCTTATTTTTAATTCACTGAACCCATCGGTACGAATGTCCGTATAGATTGAGGAGGGAAAGAATAGCTCTGTAAATACATTTTGCCCATCGTCTAAAAATATTTCAATTGATGAATGGTCGATGTATGCATGCATCGTTAAGGCATCGGTATTTGAAATCCTTTTTGCAGTATGAATGCCAGCGAAATCTGCAGAAAAAGAAAGGTCTCCAGACTTCGTTCTGTCAAATGAGAAAACACCTTCACTTAGCGTAAATTTGATCTGTTCATTCTGATGATTAGATAATGTAATTGAAATAGGACTGTCATCTATATTATTAGATATGGCTTTTATTTCATAGAGCCCGCTATGTGGCA
>CALHUZ010000577.1 GCA_938039305.1 uncultured Saprospiraceae bacterium | reverse complement strand
CCAAGGAGGCATCAGTAACGGTATGCCCATCTCTTGTAATATCGCATTCAAGCCGGTAGCAACTCTGATGAAAGATCAAGATTCAGTAGACAAGTCAGGAGAAGCAGTAACTGTAACTGGAAAAGGGAGACATGATCCTTGTGTCGTACCAAGAGCGGTCCCTATAGTAGAAGCAATGGCAGCACTTGTAATGGCTGATCATCTTTTAAGAAGCCGATCTAACAAGCTCTAAACTCAGCCTCGATCGCGGTTTACTTTAGTATTTCAGGTTTTACTTTTTCATTTTGGATTTGATCCACGATATCGTCTATGACGTCATCCAAATTAGTGATCGATCCAAACTCTTTTCTATAGTTGATACCAAATCCATATCTCTGTCTTCTCGTAGCTTGAGCATCATCATAATCATACTTTCCATAGAATCTCAACTTGAGTCTGCGATCTTCTGTAATATACCAATCCAATGAAAAATCTCCAGTGACATAGTTATCAAGTTGCCCAAACTGATTATCTCTGACATAATTACCACCGATGTTCAAAACAAAGTTGTCATTCTTAAAGTGATTACGAAGATTCAATTGTACTTCATCTGGAACCACATCCAATAGCCCCTCTACAACGCCAACATCACTCCCTAGTAAAGAAGTGTTTTGAGCCACACCAATTTCAAAATCGATAGCCGAGATAAAATCGTCATCTCCAAGTTTACTCGACAAATAATCGCTAAACAAACTTGACAATTGATTAGTCAAAAATTGAGTGATTGTATTCGTACCAGTTTGTCCTACTTCTTTAGCAGATATAGCTGCGAGTCCGTTATTGTCTGGAAGGAAATTATTGAAAAATAAAAGGCCTACTACTTGGTTGTTGATTCCATTTTCTGTGGCCTTAAGCGTTCGAACTTTGTTCTGTGCATATGTCCTCACATCACCGATCAATTCAGGAAATGTTATATCAAAATCTATATTCGGATTAAACAACTGACCTGTTAGAATCAACTTAAGGTCGATCACTCTACGAGTACTCAACTCTGAATCTTTGAGTTGCCCAAACTCACTAATCAGATTCTCTAAAGGAGCCCTCAAGCTTGGATATTCCGCTGTTACATCTAAGGTTGCATTGAATGGATCTCCTGTCCATGTAACTCGCCCACCATCTCTAATAATAAATGGTTTTGCAATCAACCCATATGCCGTATATAGATATTCTCCGTCAAGGATATTATAATCTCCATAAGCTGTAAACTCTCCATCTCTTTTGATATTCATCTGAAGATTACCTTCTCCAGTACCTACCAAGACATTACTGGTTTCCTCGTCGTAGATCACCGAGACCTTTGCTTGAGGAGTAAAGGTCAATGACATTTCAAAATCCACTCCTTGGTCTTTTAAGAGTTCAGCTAACGATTCAGACAATTCTTCTTCTTCAGCTTCTTCTTTTACGTCAAAGACTATAAAAGACTCGTCATACTCATACGAGTTGCTGCCCAGAGGAATATACAAATGTGTTAGATCTTGGAGTTCAGCAGCAACAATAATATCGATCGCGTCAAATGGGCCTCTAAATGAAATATCAATCGCTCCTACTCCATTGCCATAATATAAAGGGTTATCATCTGATGTAGTACTCAATCCAATAAACCTTGGTGAGCTAATATCAAGATCTGCTCGGATGTCAGCAAGAAGCTTATGTCTTAATCCTCCAGTTATAGTCGCCTTATTACCCAGCGCATCGATAAGTTCGACTCCTGTGAAATCTATAAAGCTTTCATCAATGGTGACACTTTGGTTTTCCATTCTATAAAAAGCGCCTAAAAAATCAACTTTGACTCCTGCATTCTTCACTATTCCTGCACCAGCCATTTTAAGATCGCTTAATGGACCTTTTATAGTTGCTTTAATATCAGTTGTCCCGACAGTCTCTGATATACCATCCTCGATGATATACTCAAAAAAGCTCATCGGATAATCTTGTATGTCTATTTCAACATCTAACTCAGAAGCATCCAAATCAGCATATCCCGTAGCATACAAGTTTTGAGTGTCTTTTTCAATACTTAAATCGATGTCGATTCGACTTGTGTTTTCTACACCTCTTTGAGCTTTTAGTTGTAATCGCCCAAAGTCATCTCCGTTCACAGTAAAATCATCAACATCTAAATAGCCTTGTATAACGAGATCATCATAGAGATTCTCAATACTCACTTGCGACTTAATACTTCCTTCCAGAATAGTTTTATCATAGTCGATTATTGAGTTAATGAACTTCAATTCAAAATCGTTGATGTCTGCTTCGATGCCGACATTGTTAATATCTGACAAAGACACAAATCTCTCTCCATCAGTAAGTGTAAAACCAGGAATATCTATCGATTTTGGAAAGATACCAACTCCTTTTTCCGAAACGATATTCCATCTTGAACTATCAATGACAATATTGTCATTTTCAAAAACTGTAAAATATCCTTCATCTCTTAATATCGAAGAACCTGAAAGCTTTGCATTATTATAACTATCATAAAAGTAATTGACATCCCAAGTAGCTGAACTTTCTCTTATATCAGTATCAAGATTTAAAGAAGGTAAAGCAAAAGAACCTTTGCGAAGATTAGACATTTCAGTGTGGGTTCTCACTTGACCATCACTGGATTCAAGGTTCATAACTATGGAACTAGCTGACATGTCATTATATGAAAGCCGAGGTATGATAGCCTTCATATCCACTTGCCTACTTTCTCTCTTTTGCCCTCCACTGATGATTGCCACTCCTTCTTGCTCCACGTCAATATTGAGAAACTGAAAAAGAGGCGTTGCATTCTTGATCAAAAGGCTATATCTATAATCTTGATTTACGTCTGCTCCTTCACCTTGCTTATACCCCCATACCTTATTATGATTCTCCACATTCTGTATTATTCTATCAAGAGAATTTTGAAAAACCTGAAGTAAGTTAAAACGACCGTTGATATCAAAATCAACAAAATCACTTTTGATAGCAAAGCTATTAGCGCTTACCCCTGGCTTTGACCTAATTTCTATTGTGTCTAAATGAAGAACAGATGTATCGTGTCTCAGTGTTGCATTGTTAATAAAGGCTATACCATCAAGGTTCTTAATATTATCGCCACTCAGATTGATATCAGATGTAAAAGCCAGTTCACAAGGAAACTCAGTTATATTGAGCTGACAGAAATTGATTTTGTTAGCTTCAATTTTAAAATCAAAGATTGGAATTGAACCTGAAACATCGACCTTACCATCAAAATTAAAATCAAGCTCCTCATCTTTTATACTAAACTTACCATCTATCACTCGGCTACTTAACTTTCCTTCATAAACTGCATCTTGATATTCAAATTCCTTAAATTCAAATTGATCAATAACAGCTTTTATATCAGCAGACGACGCCGCGAGGCTTGACCCTACTCCATTGTCTATATTAACCTTCGCACTTACGAAGCCAAAGTCTTCATTCAGGGTCATCTTTCTAAGATCAAAACTGTCTAATGATAAAAAACCATTGTAAGAGACAGCAGAAGAATCAACGCCTGACAAATCAAACTTAATGTCGAGATTCGCCTTGCCTAAAGGACTTAACAGAAGTCCATTGGCAACGAAGTCATTTAAAAATCCATCGAAAGATCCGGAAAAATCTATCGTCTCTAATCTTGAAAGCTCTTTAGGGATTTTAAACTTGGAAGACATCTGTGCTAAGTCCAGCACATCGGTGTATAATCTATCTACGTTAGCATTCAGAAGGCTCTGAGACAATGGCTCAGATTTATCGAAAGAGATATTCCCTTCGAAGTGATGTAGACCATTCAGCCAAAAAGACAGGTCTTGCCCTACAAACTGACCATCGCTTATATCAAAGTCTCCTTCTATCTGTATCCTTTTATCAGCAATGGGTTCTCCTACAAATGCCTTTTTCAGATCTTCTGAAAATGGGAAAAGATCTTTAAGGTAAAAGATCGACGGGTTAACTCTGACTCTAGCTATTGCCTTAGACATATCTGCTAAGCCTGTGACTCCAGATATTTCACCAGACACATTCAATTTAGAATCCTTGATATTCAAATCTGCGCGTTCTAACAATATAATCTCTCCTTTCCTCTTTACACCTGCTATAGAGGCATAAGGCAAGGCATTTCCACTCACATCGCCTGACACCTTTTCTATGTTAAAGAACCAATCATCTACATCCTGTAATGAAAGATCTGTAATCGTGAGATCTACAGCTTTTCCAATTTGAGTTTCACCTTTCGCATCGGCCACTTCAAAATAGCCGTCTAAGACGGAAAGCAGCTTTATTTTAATTTGAGGAATTGTGCTTTTCGATGATTCAGCCTCAGTCACTTTTTCATCTATTGGCGACGCAGTTATTTTTTTAGACTGATATACTACTCGAGGAGCAATGAGCATAATATTGCTTATGTCGATTACGCCCCCTTCTTTTGTGTCTATTTTATTTACATCAATCTCAAAAGCCTCAAAGCTAGCATTCAAAGTCTCTGATGTTACTTCGTCATCATAGTTTACAACAAAGTCTCTAAGTCTAATAAAAGAAATCTCTGGAGCCTCTGCAGAAGTACTTGAAGTATCCCTTTCTTTATCTAGTCCTATAAATCTTTCAAGATTAGTTTCAGCATCACCTTCTCGGCGGTGAATATTCAAAACCACTCCATTGAGGATAACATCACTAAGGGATATCCCTTGCTTATTTCTAACACTATTGACCAAAGCAATCAAGGTGCTTCGTGGGCTAATCTTCACAAGATCAAGAGTCATGATTGTATCTTGATCGCTTACTACTGATATATCCTCAAGAGAGACTCCGCTGTATATATCAATATCTGATTTCCCTACCAGTATCGTTCCATTGATAGACTTAGATACTCCGCCTATTATGGTATTTACTATCTTATTTTGAACGGAAGGAAGACTTAGAATTGCTATGAGTAAGAACAGAAAAAGGCATAGATAAATCACAGTACGCATGAATACTGATGACCAATTGATCTTTTTCTCTGTGTTTGTGCTCAATATGAGTTTGTGCTTCTCTCTTTATATAACTCAAAAATAGCTCTAAAAGCGTACTACTCCATACTTCTTTAACCAGACTTTAATTATCCGTTGTTTTGAACTGTAGTCTCTGCCAAAGATTGATGCATTGCTTCGCCTCTTTTACGTCATGCACTCGAAGGATATTGGCTCCATTCATAAGTGCAATCATATGAAGCGCAGTAGTACCGTTGAGTGCATCAATTGGATCAATCTGCAGCGCTTTATAAATCATAGATTTCCGAGACAGGCCTGCTAAAACAGGAAGATCGAACATCTTAAAAGAAGACAATTGCCTAAGCATGGTGTAGTTATCATCTAAACTCTTCCCAAAGCCAAAACCCGGATCTATAATCATGTCCTCTATCCCAATCTTTCGGCAGTAACGAATTCGCTCATCAAGAAATCCCAAGACTCGCAGCATGACATCATCATACGTCGGATTATCTTGCATGTTTTCTGGTACACCTTGCATATGCATCAACACATAAGGCAACTTAGATTTTGCCACTAAAGGCAAAAAATCTTCATCTAATGTCCCTCCACTTATGTCATTGACTACATCAATACGAAGGTTAATACACTCTTTGAGGACTCTGGATCTATAGGTGTCTACCGATATCCAAACCTCAGGAAATGCGGACCTGACAGCCATTAAAGGTGATAAAATCCGATCGATCTCTTCAGACACGGAAGGTTCTTCTGCTCCTGGCCTCGATGACATACCGCCTAAATCCACGATATCAACTCCATCATCTATCATTTGACCAACTAAGTCTACAACCTTAGTCATCTCCATAACCCTACTACCCACGAAAAAAGAATCGGGCGTCAAGTTCACTACACCCATCACTTTGGGTGAGTTCATATGCATTAAGCCACTTTTGCCTCTCAATATAGTATTAGGTGTTTTCACTGAAATATCTGTTAATCGCTTTTTCATCGCTCGCTCAAAGAAAAGGTTTATTATATTTACGTCAGTGTTAAAGAGCAGTATTATAATACAACCCCAACGTATAATTCTTTACTTTAATAAGTATACCAAGTGAAAAAAGGCTACTCTGACTTATTTTTAGGCGTCTGTGCATTGGTCATAGGGGTCACATGCTTTTCTCTTTACAACAGCAATCCAAAGCAACACGACCAGCTCCCTTCAAGTGCAGCAGCGCCTCTTGCTGAAGCACCCACACTTAAGTACGGATTTGACGTAGACGAATATGTCTTTGAAGACTACAACATAAAGCGCAATGCTTTTATGGGCGATATCTTGATGGGTTTTGGAGTTGATTTTGATAAAATACTTAAACTTGAAAAAGAGGCAGAAAAGGTTTTCAGTCTAAGAAAAATCAAGGCTGGCAAGAATATCACATTCGTAAAAAGTGATGAATGCGGAGATCCTCTTGGTTTTATCTATAAGCCAGGCTTATTGGACTATGTCAAGTTCGAATTCAAAGATGATGTTGAGGTATCAAGACATGAAGTCCCTCACGAAAGATGTATAGAAACAGCTTCAGGCGTTGTAACAAGTAATCTGTGGAATGCGATGGTAGCCCAAGGTTTAGATGGCGGTTTAATAGACAAAATGGAAGATGCTGTCTCGCAAGTCAATTTTCACTTAGCGCAACCAGGCGATCAGTTCAAGCTGGTTTATGAGCGTGTATATGTAGAAGGAAAACCTGTGAGAGCTGGTAAAATATATTCTGCAGCTTACAAGTCTGGCGATAACCTAAGCTATGGATTCTACTATGAAAATGACAAGTATAAAGGCTACTATGACCAAGATGGAACAGCTAATAAGCGCACTTTCTTAAATGCTCCTCTTCGATTTTCAAGAGTTTCTTCTGTCTTTAATCGAAATAGATTTCATCCTGTACTTAAAAGAAGAAGACCTCACCTCGGAACAGACTATGCAGCTCCGACAGGCACTCCTATATTTGCTGTAGCTGATGGTATAGTGACTCATCGTTCTTATACAAAAGGCAATGGCAATTACATCAAGATCAAGCATGATAAAACTTATCAGACGCAATACCTGCACATGAGTAGGTTTGCAAGAGGAGTTAAGTCTGGGACGCGTGTGTCTCAAGGTCAGACTATAGGTTATGTCGGACAGACAGGATTAGCCACAGGCCCTCACGTTTGTTTCAGATTCTGGAAAAATGGACGGCAGATTGACCACAGAAGAGAGAACTTTCCTCCCCTTAATCCGATGGAAGAAAGTGAACTTCCAGCATACTTTGAAGCGAGAGATGTATTGTTAGCTGAATTGAGAGATGTACCTTTCACTGAGCAACCAGTTGCTTATGCTGGCTCGGCAGCGGACTAATGCAACTTTAAAGTAATACTGATTGCTATTTGGATTTGTCTAAAGTAAAGGAAAACGTAGTGCCCTCCCCTTCTTGACTCTTCACTGTTATAGTCTGGCGATGTGCTTCAATGATGTGCTTAACTATTGACAGGCCCAATCCCGATCCTCCATGCTTCCTTGCTCGACCTTCATCAACTCTGTAGAATCGATCAAAAAGATGCTTTAAATGCTTTTCTTCTACACCGGGTCCATCGTCGTCAATCTCAATTAATACCTTATCATCTATATCATAAAATCCAGCTATGACTTTCCCCCCTTTCTTTCCGTACTTGATAGCATTGGCTACTAGGTTCACAATGACTTGTTGGATTTTCTCTTTATCTCCTTTGACCTTAAAGTGTTGCTTTGCATCGGGGTGAAACATTAAATCTATCTCTTCATCTTCAGCCATAAAAGCCAGATCCTCGTAAATACCCTTTACCAAATTGGCTACATCAAAAACTTCTATTTTTAGGCTCACTTTACCTGACTGCAACTCATCTATCTCTTCAAGATCTTCTACTATAGCTTCTAACCGGTCTATGTTCTTAGCAGCTCTATTGAGATATTTGATGTTGATAGCTTCATCATAAAGTCCTCCTTCTATTAATGTGTGTATATACCCTTGCAGAGAGAAGATCGGAGTCTTTAGTTCGTGCGAGATATTCCCAACAAAATTACGTCTATAATCCTCGAGGTTAGTTAAGTATTTGATTTCATCCTCTCTATTTTGTGCCCATTCTATGACCTCGTCATTGACAAGTGAAATAGATTTATTTTCAATTATCCCACTACCCTTTAAGGCCTTTCCTTTTTTCCCTTCATCAATCATTTTATAGATCAATTTGATCTTTTTAAAAACGAAAAAGTCTAAGAAAAACTTGATTACAATATAACATAGAACTACCGACCCAATAAGTATACTCAATAGTAAAGTGAGTGATATGTCAAATGACTCATCACTAAGATATAGAATAAAAAAGGCCACGCTAATGATAACTCCTATGACACCTGTTAGAATTAATGCGATCTGACCGACAGTTACATTTTTAAGCACCTGAGTATTTAATATTTGAATTTATAACCAACGCCTTTGAGAGTTTTAATATAAGATTTCCCAATCTTCTCTCTGAGTTTTCTAATGTGTACATCGATCGTTCTGTCTCCTACTATCACCTCTTTCCCCCACACTTTACGAAGAATCTCTTCCCTCTTAAATACTTTCCCCGGTTTAGAGACAAGAAGCATAAGCAATTCAAATTCCTTTTTTGCAAGGTTAATCTCTTCTTCATGCAGTGTCAACTTAAACTGTTCTGTATTAATAGTGAGGTCACCAAAAGTCAGAAGCACGTTATCTGTACTATTTTCAGAAGTATTCCTAACATGTCTTCTTAAAAGCGCCTTTACCTTACTTTTTAAAAGATTAGGTTTGATTGGCTTGGTGATATAATCATCTGCGCCAGATTCTAAGGCTGTAATCTGAGTGTAGGACTCACTCCGAGCTGTTAGAAAGACAATTAACGAATTGTCATAAGTCGACTGATCTCTAATCAAACTACACAACTCCATACCATCCATTTCAGGCATCATCAAGTCAAGTAGGATAAGTTCTGGAATCCACTCTTCTAAAATTTTAAGCGCTTTTTTTCCACTACGTGCAGTCTTTATATTGTAACCTTCCTTTGTGAGATTGTATGTAAGGAATTCAAGAATATCAGATTCATCATCGACAATAAGTATTTTCAGGTTAGGCTTCATCTATTTGTCGCTTGTTCTAATTGGTGTTTCTATCTCCATCGTCTTATCGTACCGTTCAATCATGGTTTGGGTGACCTGATCCATTTTTTCAAAATCACTCATGTAAATGTACAAGTTGGTATCAAGTTCAGATCTCTCAAGGTCGTGAATCTTAAGTAAACTTTCAGTTATCAATTTTCTGATACTATCTCTTTCTTGAGGCTTGTAAAGGTTAATAATAACTTCACTGTATGCTAAATCCGTCATGACATTAACAAACTTATCCTTTTCCATAATCTTGACCTCATCAGCTCCGCAGCTGATCAACACTCCCAACAAAAGAAAAAGGAACAATCTCTTCATCGATTTATAAACATTTTGGGATATAGTAGATGACCTATACTCGCATTAGTAGTATCGACATCAGCCCATTCGCCATCCACTTTGACTTGAAAGATACCACAAGTCGGAATATTATCAATATGCCGTGTTGCGAAGTTGTCATAAACTCCTGTAAAGCCAGGATTGTGCCCAAATATCATAGCGGTCTTAACGGATGGATCAATTTCCATAATAACATCGACTAATGTATCAACCGTAGCATGATATACTTTGTCTACTGTCACTATCTTTTCTGATTTAATCTCATCAGCGAAATAAGTACAGGTCTCCTGTGCCCTTCTCGCAGGGCTACAGATCATTAGATCAACAGCTTTGATTATACTGGTCATTTTTTTAGCCATGTAAGGGGCGTCTCTGTGACCTCGAGTATTCAATGGCCGATCCGAATCATTTAATGACAAATCTGCCCAACTTGATTTGGCATGCCTCACGAAAAAAATGTTTCTCAATTCTTTGATATTTTAAGTCTATTATGAGTACCTCTGTTCTTTGAATAGTGGCAATTTACTCTACTTCTGTAGATTTTCCCAGAGTTATTAGAGATTAAAGGATAAGCGGAGTAACTTGTCAGGTTCATGTGAGTATTCACTAAAAAACAGCCCAAAAGCCACTTTTATGACGTTCTTAAGGTCTTTTATATGAAGAGTAACTTCTACGGAGTGGATATCTCTATTGTTGAGACCAAGGTACCTGAAGAGGTATTTGTTAGGGCTGAAGAGCTGTCTGATGACAACCTTCTTTCAGGGCTTACTCTTAACAAAGACAAAGAATGGGAAGCTAAGGTTGTGGACAACAATATCCACTTTTCCATCCTCATCAGTCTTAAGAAAGCTGTCCTTGAGCACTATACATGTAACTGCGCTACGATAGCAAGACATGGCATATGCCCGCATATCCTCGTGGCTGTTTTTGCGATCAGAAAAAAGATAGAAAATGAAAAGGTCGCGAAGAAGAAGAAAACCCGAGCGAGAAGCACATCAAAATCATTTGACTTAATCCAATTTGTCAATCAACTAAGCCTTGATGACTTATATACTTTCGTCTTAACCAAAGCAAGAGGGGATAAAAGTTTTAGACTCTTACTGCAAGCTAAGTTCATAGAGAAAATGTCAACTGAGCAGCTCGCCCCTTTTATCGAGTCGACGTTTCCTATTCTCACTAAGGCAAATGAAAAAGTAGCAGCGAGCAAACTCAAAGCCTTTATTGATATCGCAGATGAGCTCGTCAATTATTTTAAAAATCTGATCTCTCAATCAGACCTGATTGAAGCTTATGAATTGGCTTTTCTCTTATTGAAAAAATCATTCTACATAAAGTATCACTTAAAGACTGATCACGCTCGCTTTTTCAAACTACACAAAACTTTACTACAGAATTATATAGAAGTTTATAAACTCATTGAGGCACCAGAGTTTAAAATAAGCTTAAACGATCAACTATCTGGCCTACTTAGCACATCATATATCTCCGCGTCTTTGAAAGAAGAAAAAGACCTGTGGATGCTATACTATCGCGCAGATTTGAAGGGCGAGCATATAAAAAGCCTAGTAGATTCTTACCTCGAGCGTCATCCAGATAGTGACTACAGTTCTTTCTATTTTATAAAAATGTTAGAGCTTCTACTACAAAGTTCTTCGGCTGAAAAGACAGACTTGATCAAGTCAAAGGACATGCAAGAGCATTATAGAATCATACAGTTTCTGATCAGCTACAAAGAGTATGACGGATGCCAAGAAGTAATGTATCTCTTCTACACAACGGTTCTGCTTAACCACCCACTTTCTAAAGTTATAATAGAAAATCTTACCGTCAAAAAAGATCAGATTACAACTTTAACTGATCAGTCCATACTATACTATCTAAAGTATCAGGATCAAGCTTATCTCACATTCATACAGAGTCAAGGGAAGAGCTGGAAAAAATCAAAAGCTAAAATCATTTCTTCTATTTTGGAGAAAGGAGACGTAGCACTTTTAGTCTCTTTCCACCTTGTCTGTGACGAAGTAGATGAAGCAGTTAAAGTTTTGAATGACAACTTATCATGGACTTTGCTCAGCAAATATGATAGTGAACTTGCAGAACTGGCGAATGAACAATGCAAAGAGCTCTTCTACAATTCTATCGAATCATACTTGTTAGAACACTTTGGTGCACACGCTCAAGACTTTACTAAAGAAGTATTTAATCGAATTGTCTCTATTGACCAAAAAGCTTGGTTACCGGACTTAAAAGATAGGTTAGCCACAAGATTCCCAGATAGAAAGAGTCTTTTCAGATAAACCGATAATCATAGGACTTTATATTTTCTTAAGCTCAATATGCACTTGAGTCTTATTCAATAGTTCATAATCAAGCAAACTTTTTACATTTGCGCACTTCTTTTAGGACGTATCAATAATGTAATGACCGAGGCCTGTATATTCGACTTAGATGGTGTGATTGTGGATACTGCAAAGTACCACTTCAAGGCGTGGCAACGTTTAGCAGATCTTTTGGAAATACCCTTCACAGAAGAAGATAACGAGAAGATGAAAGGCATCAGCCGAGTGGCTTCTTTAGATCGTCTGATTGCTCTTGGAGAAAAGACATACAGCAATAAGGATAAAGAGAAGTTTTGTCTGACAAAGAATGTCTGGTACCTAGAATACGTAAGTGATATTAATCAATCAGAAGTGCTTCCAGGAATTATTGACTTCATAGCACAACTCAAGAAGAAAAGCATCAAGATTGCCTTAGGATCAGCGAGCAAAAACGCTCGAAAGATCCTTTCTCTAGTGGAACTTACAGAAGCATTCGATATCATAGTTGACGGTAACGATGTGATTAATAGCAAGCCAGATCCAGAAGTATTCTTAAAAGGAGCTGAAGCGTTATCTTCATCCCCAAGTCGGACCATCGTTTTTGAAGATAGTGCGAAGGGAATTGATGCTGCTAAAGCCGGCGGGTTTAGGACGGTTGGCATAGGCCAAGATATACATCTTGGACATGCAGATATTGTAGTAGAAGATCTCAGGCAAATGACTATCGAGGATCTTGACAAACAATTATATATCTAAAGATTCCTACTTTTTCATTTCTGCTATGCAGGAAACTATTTCTATTTAGATGAAACAATATGTAGTAGCTCATCCTTGGCATATCATCGAAGAAACCTTTGATCCAAGTATTCATCCGATAACCGAAAGTCTCATGAGTATCGGCAATGGTCGCATGGGACAAAGAGCAAACATGGAGGAAGCTTATACCAGTGAAAGCTTGCTTGGAAACTATATCGGAGGAGTGTACTATCCTGATAAAACCAAAGTTGGTTGGTGGAAAAATGGTTATCCAGAGTACTTTGCTAAAGTGCTTAATGCTGTTAATTGGATCAAGCTCGATCTACATATAGACAATCATAAGATTGATTTAGCTGCAGCAAATATAATCTCATACAACAGATCACTGGACATGCGCCATGGTCTTCTAAATCGTGAAGTCAAGATAAAGACTGCCTCTGGCAAACGTGTGAGTATAGTTTCAACGAGGTTCTATAGTATAGTTGATTTAGACAGATGCTATATGCAGTATACCATCACGGCTCAAGATGAAGCGATAGATATAGATCTAAAATCTCATCTTGATTTTGATGTTCGCAACTCTGATTCAAACTATGATGAAGACTTTTGGACAGATAGGGATCAAGACAAAATGATGGAACTTAGCTGGGTATCTGCAGTGACTAAAAAGACAGACTTTAAAGTTTGTGCTGCGGTAAAGAATTATTGCAACGTCTCAGACCAATCCACAGCAAAGGTTAAAAGTGCAAAATCTGAAGGCAAAGTTTATGATCACTATAAGGTTACACTCGTTCCTGGTCAATCACTAACGCTGACCAAATGCGTTGCCATCACTTCCAGTTTTGTGCATGGTATTGATGATACCCAATCAAAAGCGATACAGTATGTAGCTGCCGACTCTGAGACATCCTATAAGAAGGCTTTGCAGATGCAAAAAGAGGCATGGATCAAAAGATGGGATAAGTGCGATATCCAGATCGAAGGAGATGAAGGGGCACAACAGGGTATTCGCTTCAACTTGTTTCAGCTTTATCAAACATATAGTGGAGAAGACGCTCGACTCAATATAGGACCAAAGGGGTTCACTGGTGAAAAATATGGAGGTAGTACCTACTGGGACACAGAAGCTTATTGCCTTCAGTTTTATTTATCAACTGGCTCTTCTGACATCGCTCGCAATCTTCTGATTTATCGCCATAATCATTTGGCGAAAGCCATAGAAAATGCGGCCAAATTAGGCTTCTCTAAGGGTGCAGCCCTCTACCCTATGGTCACGATGAATGGCGAAGAATGTCATAACGAATGGGAGATCACCTTCGAAGAGATTCATCGCAACGGAGCGATCGCATATGCCATTCACAATTATGTCAGATACACAGAAGATCAGGACTATCTCAGAACGCATGGGCTTGAAGTGCTCATAGCTATCTCAAGATTCTGGGCTCAGCGTGTTCATAAAAGCCCTTCTAAAGATCTCTACGTGATACTCGGAGTCACCGGTCCAAATGAATATGAGAACAACGTAAACAATAATTGGTACACGAACTACATAGCTCGTTGGTGTCTTTCATATACCTCTGAGGTCATTGACTGGATGAGTAATTTACATCAAGCTGATTGGTTAAAGCTCAAGGCTAATGTTAGCTTTCTTGATGAGGAACTATCAGAATGGGCGAGTATCACACAAAACATGTACTTACCTAAGGATGAGGAGAAAGGCATCTTTCTGCAACAAGATGGTTTTTTAGATAAGGAAGACATCAACACAGCTGACCTTCCTCTGGACCAAAGACCTTTAAATCAAAAGTGGTCTTGGGATCGAATCTTACGATCACCGTTCATAAAGCAAGCCGATGTCCTTCAAGGCATGTACTTTTTTCAAGAAGATTTTTCAACAGAACAATTAGCCGCTAATTTTAACTATTACGAACCAAAGACGGTACATGAGTCCTCACTTTCACCTTGTGTTCACGCCATTCTTGCAGCGTCATTGGGAAAGAAAGACAAGGCATATGAGATGTACTTACGTACTTCTAGATTAGACTTAGACAACTACAACAATGACACAGAAGATGGTTGCCACATCACAAGTATGGCGGGCACTTGGCTCAGTATTGTTGAAGGATTCGCTGGGATGCGTGTCATAGATGGGATGCTAAGTTTTAGGCCCTTTGTACCAGATCAGTGGAATAACTTTTCATTTAAGATCAACTTTAGAGGTACTCTATTGCACATAACACTGTCAGATGAATCCTTTACAATATTTAACGATGGATCGGATGATTTAGACTTCTTACTTCTCAATGATGTAGTTAGTGTTGCGGCACATCAAGAAAGTGTCTTTAATATCTCTTAGGATCTATCAGGGGAAACCATTGATATTTTTATAAAATTCATAGTTCCTTTATCCTTCATCTTGATTGCAACAAATGTTAATATATAAACAGTTGATCTTCAGTCACATTGGCATAAATGCAGGGACTTTAAAACCATATTCGCATCTCAATATTTTGCCAAGAAGTAGCAATATCAGAGAACCACTGGCGTTTAATATGGCAGTTATATCAATCATATTTAAAGGAGTCATATACTAAGATGAGTAGGATCAGCTGGATGAAAATATTAGTGGCTCTTTTATGCCTATCTCAAAGCCTTCAATCTGTAGGCCAAGCTTGTGGACAATGCGAAGAAAACACTGTCGAATACTTCATTACCTCAGATGTACAAGATCTAACAACGGGACCAGTTCCTGGAGACGAAATATGCTATTCCGTTAGAGTTAACAATTTTGAAGGCATTGCATTCTTTGTATTTACCATGACTTTCAATACCCAGAGTCTTGAGTATGTTTCACACAACGCCTTAGTCGGTTCTATTCCATCCTTTGAGGACTCTAATGTGGCTACTCCAACTCCTGCTAATCCAGATATACTTTCGATAGGATATTTCCCATTCGATCAGGTGATTGTGTGTAAAGAAGATGGAGATGCTATTCTAGAAGTTTGTTTTAGAGTTATCGGTGATGTTGGAGCACCTATACGAGTTGATGTTGGAGCAAAAAATCTTGGAAGCGACAGCCCTCAAGCTGTAAAGGTTGATTCTACAGGCGGTATTTGTCCCGATATATCGGAGTTCGCCACAGTTTCAACTGACCCGACGATCCTCCCTGAAATCGTCAGATCAACTTGTGCTAACGGCCTTGAAGTAACATCAAATGTTAGATGTGGTAGTGTTGCTGGCACTCGAAATGGCTCTGCAGAAGTTCAAATATTCTGCGGAACAGGCCCCTACTCTATTGTTGTTGATGCTGCTGCTCCCGTTATGACAGATGAAGTCAACTATAACATAACTGGTTTGGCCTCTGGAACAAGAACTGTATCAGTAACTGACCTTTTTGATAATTCTAATCAGACCTTACAGATAGAAGTTCCAGCCACACCTGGATTAACATTAGATCGTTCAGTCGCCATAATAAACCCACCAGTTTGTTTCGAAGCTAACTTTACTCCAAGAGGGAATATCATGTTTCCGATTGGATCAATCACAGGCGGTACGCCTTACTCAACAGGAGAGTATTACTTAGATTGGGGAGGAGCAGACAATGGCATCGGTTACATCCCAAGCCAATTTGGATCTGGAACTTTTGAAGTATCTATCAGTGATTCTTTAGGCTGTACTGTACAAGAGTCATTTGACCTAACAGTAGAACCCATCACAGTCATCGCAACGCCTAATCAATCAAGATGCATTGGAGTCAATACGGCAACGGTAGTGGTCGAGGCATTTGGTGGTGTAAACGCTCCTGGCTCTGGGTATAGATTTTTTATAGAAGGAACTACCTTAGATGGTCAGCCTTATAGAGACAATGAAACAAGAAACACCAGTACTTTTAGTTTTGAAAACGTCCCTGGTGGAGAATTCATGGTTTGGGCGGAAGATGATGATGTACAGACAAGACTTTGTACAGAACAGTTTTTCATGACGTCAATTACACTCCAACAAACTTATAGTATATCCACTACGCCTGATCTTTCAGCGACATGCCCTCAAGGTGAAAATGGAGTGACCATAGACATAACAAGAACAGATAATGCTCCTAACAACAATATTTCGTTTAACATCTTCAATAAAGAAACTGGTGAAATAGCGGCAGGCCAATCCCCTTCTAACTCCCTCTCATTTTCCGAATGTCTACCAGAAGGAGCTTATGATATAGAATTATCAGATACAGATGGCTGTACATTCTTAGACAGCTTCTTGGTAGACGGTTGTTCACTCATCGTAGACAGCCTAACGATACCTCTTTTTTGTGCCAACTTTGATGACGCGTCGATCATATTGACACCCGATCCTACGTCTGTCACAGGTCAAGTGACATTTGATTGGGCTGATGGGGCGACGACAGCAACAAGAACGGATTTAGGTGCAGGGACTTATGACGTAATCATAAGTGATGCTTCCTTGTGTTCACTCTCATATTCATTTACCATTGTTCCTGCCCAAGCATTTGCAGTTGATTTTAATAGCACACCTTTAAATTGCCCTGGTGCAACCACGACAATAACTGTCACTCCACAAGGTGGAGATGCCCCATTTGAATATCAATGGGAACCAGACCCTTCCGGAAATACAACTACAGAAACACTGACAGGAGCAACAGCAGGAACCTATAGAGTCACCATAACCGATGATAATCTATGTGATGTGATAGATAGCATCACCATTGTAGATCCTACTCCTCCTATTGCTACCATTACCGGAACTCCTGGTGCAGTGAGCTGTGAAGGAGCCCTTGATGGTTTTGTTGGTGTTGTTGTAGCTCAAAACACTGATTTCCCTGGTCCTTACCTATTTACATCATCTATGGGTACCATGGAATCAAGTGCTTTTTCTGTAGAGTTCAATGACTTTTCTGCTGGCGACCAGTGGATCTTATATCAAACTCAGAATGGCTGTGTCTTTGACACTGTTTTCTTCACTATTCCTGATGGTGGCAACTTAATGATTGACAGGATGGCATCGACAATTCCCACGATTGAATGTTTTGGTGATGAAGTCTTTGTTGCATTGGCATCTGCTGGAGGAGGTACTACGACAGAGTATCTATGGCCAGATGGTACTATGGGAGCTTTATATTCCACGACTGGTGGAGAATTCGCAGTTACCATTACTTCGGGTGCATGCGTTTCAGTAGACACCCTTCTTATACCAAGACCTGATTCTTTTGCCGTAGCGATTGATGAAAACCTTAGCTCACTACCGCTTTGTTCTGATGATTTAGCAGATTTAGTCGCTACACAAGTCGGAGGAGTTGGACCATATAATTATAGATGGGTTGATCAAGACGGAAATAGAGTAAGTACTGACAGCATCGCATTTGGTCTTGGAGCTGGCACTTATACATTGTCCGCTAGTGATGCCAACATGTGTGATGCTATTGATGACATATTTGAAGTAGAGTTAAACGAAGCAGTAACAGGTAGCATCGGTTCCGTCACCCAACCATTCTGTTTTGGAGATAATGGACAGGTTACTGTCGATTCTGCATCCATACAAGGAGGGACAGCGCCTTATCGCTTCTTTATAGATACAAACCCTCCATTGGGATTAGAAGATACGGCCTTCGTGCCAGCAAGTAACAATCCGTATAATCTTACAATTGTCGATTTATTTGGATGTAGATCAGAAGAGATGCCTTTTGAAATAATGACTCCTGAAGAAGTATCGGTCGCTTTATCAGCAAGCAGTCCTACTATTGATCTGGGAATGTCAACTGAGATATCAGCTAACATAATATCTACAAGTGCCGTTGATACCATATTATGGAGTTCTAATAGTGAAAGTCCACAGCCCTTTGAGTGCATCACTTCAGATTGCTCAGAAATTAGAATTAGTCCAGTCGATGATATCACTTTTACAGCTACGATTATAAATCTGGATGGCTGTACTGCTAGCAACCAAATAGATATTGACGTAGTCCGAAATCAGAATGTATACATTCCAAACATATTTTCACCAAGTGACGCTTTTGGAGCGAATGCTCGAAATCGAGTCTTTCAGATTTACCCTGGATCCGGTGTAGAATTTATAGACTACCTGAGAATCTTCGATAGATGGGGCAATTTGGTTCATGAGGAAGTAGACCTGCCTGTTCCTGGCAATAACATAGGCACAGGGTTATGGGATGGCACTAATGAGAATGCAGGTGGAGGAAGCAACTTAGCCTCAGGTGTATATATATATGTGGTCCAACTGAGATTTCTCGGAGACGATGTACCTCAGATCAGAAAAGGAGATATCACTTTAGTTAGATAACGTATCCTTTTTAACCTTACTCTCTTCTTCAGGTTCTTCTACATCAAAGACCATAGTTAACATTGTTTCTTTAGGTCTCGTATTAGCCGTGATAGTGATCTCAGCTTCCTGTCTGCCATGCTTTCCTACAGAGTTATATTCTAAGCCGATAACACCAGAAGAATCCGGCGGAATATCTAAAAAAGGGTAACTCGGCAATGTACATCCACAAGAAGGAACAGCTAATAAAATAGAAAGTGGGGCATCACCTGTATTCTTAAATTTAAACTCATGCGCAAAAGTTTCTCCCCTCGTAATCGTAGGAAGATGATGTACGATCGAGTCAAATGTAATTTGAGGCCGCTTCGAAGGCTTACGTTTTTTAGCGGATTTTTGAACTTCCTTTTTCTTTGCTTCTTCATTTGATTGGCTCGCCTTCTTCTCTTCAGTAATCTTTTCTTTAGACGTCTCTTCTATAGGACTTTTCTTATCCGAATCCTGCCCTATCGCTTCTATTTCTTTCGACTTAACAAAAGCTTCTTTTGATACTTCTCTAAGAGGTTTATCATGAGATTCAACTAGGGCGATTGACTCATTTGCAGGACCATTTTGAGGACTATCTTTTCCACAACCTAGTGTTAGTAGAAAGCTAATGACCAAGAAAGCGAGATATTTATAGTACTTCATGCTAATGCTAAAGTACTGCGAACGAACTACACGTCCAAGGGAGTTGGTATTACCTTAATAAATTAACGATGCCAGCTTTGTTAAATCGGTTCCCTTCACAGAGATAGACGATCCGATATGCATAAGAGCCAGCCGCCGCTTCTTTACCATTGTACATGCCATCCCAAGTCCCTGTTTGATCTGCTGAGAAGAAGACTCTCCCACCCCATCTATTGAATATCTCAAATGACTCTAAGCCATTAATCAAGAACTGATTACTGATCCCATAACTATCATTGTTACCATCACCGTTAGGCGTAAAGGCTGAAGGAAGCAACAAGTCTTCGCAGCCTACTAATGATTGATCCGCCACTCTTATATTGACTTGATCGATCGACTGACAATCGCCTCCGTCTATAGTTAGGGTATAAGTTATATCCTCTTCAGGCGTTGAGATCGGGCTCAACAAAGCAGGGTCATTAAGATACGTACTTGGGCTCCAAGAAAAGTCAGAACTGCAAGTACCCCCAGTTTGTAGTCTTATAGAATTACCAAGAAACACAGTAGTATCTCTCGTTCTTATCTTATCTGGTTGTAAATTATCCCCAGCTATTTCTCGTGGAGTGAGGGCTCTATTAAAGATCTTCAACTCGTCTATTAAGCCTTCAAATTTCACATCAGGATTTACACTTCTTAATTGACAAGGGCTGTTGGATATGCGCAATTGACCACCCACATTAAGACTAAGATTTGACGTTGAGTTATCTTCTTCTTCTAAGACACCATTAATATACATCCTGGCTATTGCCCCCTCCTTTGTTATCGCGATATATTGCCAGCAGCTATTGTCATCGGCGATGCCATCTACCATGATTTCGTTGTTGGGAGAATCATTAAGTATAAATCTATATCGTTGAGAATTCGGAAGATATCTTAATGACAAGACGGAGTCAAGTCCGCATTCATTGCCCAGGAAAAGGAGATCTACATTGTCAGTGCCTTGGTATTGCATTCTGACATATAGACTAATGGTCCAATCACCTGAAAGAACTTCTGTAATCGCAGTATCGAGAACTGCCGTTTGAAGCGTTCCATCAAAGACATAGGCTTCAGAGGTTACACCACAATCACACTCATTCGCACCAAAGCTACTGCCGTCGTTTCCACTCCGGATATCTCTGAATGTACAATCGTCCAAGGTATAATGACTCACCAATCCACTTTGCCCAGTTAGCAATGGATAAAAGCCAATAAAAGACAAAAGTATCGTTGTTAATAAAAGTCGAAACATGCTTTAATTAACGAAGCCAAGGCGGATTAATTCTGCTATGAAAAAGATATAAAAGCTTACAAGCATTGCTGCCTTCCAAAAACTAACAGATTTAGAGTAACAAACTAGACTAAATAAGATAGTCGTTACAACCATGAACGGCATCCCAAAATCCATGATACTCTCTGGTATCACCAGCTCTCCAAAGAATGAAGGGATAGCCATCACAGCATATGTGTTAAATATGTTGGAACCTAAAACATTTCCAACTGCTATGGCATGTTTCCCTTTTCGAGCAGCAGAAACACTAACCACCACTTCGGGCAGAGAAGTACCGAGTGCAAGCAAACTGATAGATATGAGAGCAGGACTTATGCCTAAATCCGTAGCTATAGTCTCCATCGATGACACTGTATATTTCGCTCCAAGAAAAATAAACATTCCCGAGACAATCATGATGGCATAACTCATCACGCCTGTCTTCACCTTAGTTTGTTCTTCTTCATCTCCATCTCTTATAGAGTACATTAAGAAACCAGCTAATCCGAACAAAAACAATATGGCTTCAAATAGGGAAAAGTGCAAATCTCTGAGTGCAAACCAAAGCAATATCGCAGAGCCAAAAAGAAGAGGCACATCCTCGCTCATGATATCTCGTTCCACTTTTAGGGTCCTCACTGATATAGCCGAGATACCAAGCACCAGAAGTATGTTAGTGATGTTAGAGCCTATGACATTACCTACAACGATCTCTGAAGAACCACTCAAAACGGATAGAATAGATGTGGTCAGTTCAGGGAGTGATGTACCAAAAGATACAAGTGTCACACCAATCACAAAAGGACTGATACCCCATGATAGACCAATACCTTCAGCACTTTCTATAAACTTGTTAGAAGCAATAATAAGAGCTGATAAGCTGGCTACGAAAATGAGAAGAGTAACTACCACGTATTGCTTTTGATATATTTAATGAGGTCGAGCAATGAGGTTGCGAATATAGGTAAGATACATATGCTTATTTACTATGTTCTATATTATACTTCGTCCAGATAAAGGTTAAAGAGAAAAGACTATGAGTAGAGAGTAAAATGTTACACTTTTGTAAGCATATATCACAGCGGACAAAACTGTTTATATAACCATGTCAGATAAACTGCCAGT
>CALHUZ010000576.1 GCA_938039305.1 uncultured Saprospiraceae bacterium | reverse complement strand
CTCTATTGGCTCTACTATTAATTCACTTTCTAATGGCAAGTCTCATTTCATCCCTAAGGCAAAGCAGGTTATATTTTTGCACATGGCTGGTGCGCCGTCGCAATTAGAATTATTTGATTACAAACCGCTTTTGCAAAAGCTCCATGGTAAGCCATGTCCTGATTCATTATTAGCAGGTAAGCGATTTGCATTTATCAAAGGAGTGCCTAACATGTTGGGCCCTCAATTTGATTTTGCACAGTACGGACAGACACAGTCTTGGGTGTCAGATCGATTACCACATTTCACGAAAGTAGTAGATGATGTATGCTTTTTAAAAGCCGTAAAAACTGATGAGTTCAATCACGCTCCTGCACAGTTGTTCATGCACACAGGAAGTCCACGATTAGGTAGGCCATCCTTTGGATCATGGGTCACGTATGGACTCGGCTCTGAAAATGAAAACTTGCCAGGATTTGTAGTTTTAGTATCTGGACAATCTATGCCGAGCGGAGGTAAAAGTCTCTGGGGAAGTGGATTCTTACCATCCTTATATCAAGGAGTAGAATTCAGGTCTAAGGGAGAGCCAGTGCTGTTCATGAATAATCCTGACAAAGTATCTCGCAATGTAAGAAGAGATGTCATCACGGCCATCAATCAAATCAATGAATCAGCGTATCAAGAAGTGGGAGATCCAGAGATCCTATCTCGAATGGCGCAATACGAGTTAGCATTTAAAATGCAAATGACGGTGCCAGGTGCCACCAATGTCGAAGAAGAACCGGATTACATACATGAGATGTACGGCACGAATCCAGGAGAGTTGTCCTTCGCGAACAACTGTCTACTCGCACGTCGGCTTGCAGAGAGAGGAGTGCGATTTATACAATTGTATCATCGTGGTTGGGACTCACATGGCAGCAATCAATTTGAAAATCTGAATGGAGGATTCAAAGAACGATGTGAAGAGGTGGATAAAGGGATGACGGCACTCGTCATGGATCTGAAGCAACGCGGTATGTTAGATGATACACTGATCGTCTGGGGTGGGGAGTTTGGAAGGACACCAATGCAAGAAAATAGAGAAGGGATCACTAATCCTTTCGAAGGACGAGATCACCATGGCAATGCCTTCACGATGTGGATGACAGGTGGCGGTATCAAGACAGGTATGACTTGGGGAGAAACAGATGAAATCGGTTATGACGGCATCAGCGGCCAAGTCCATGTGCATGACCTTCAAGCGACCATCCTACATCAGTTAGGATTGGATCACGAGCGACTTACTTATCAATTTCAAGGAAGAGATTTCAGGCTTACGGATGTGCATGGAAAGGTGGTGCATGATATCTTGGCGTAATCGCACTGAAGTTGTGATAAAACCTTTCTTGTGTGTGATTTAGAAAACTAAAATAGGATTGCAATCAAATGAGATATGGCTTAACCTGATTGAAAAGTTCTGCAGGTGGAACAGCTGTATCAAGATATTGTTTTATTACTTCGATGAGATCAGAGATCATATCAGACTTGAAGTCTAACTTAAGACCAAGATGATGTACAAACTCTTCCTCTTCTTTTCTGATTTGCCCATCTGCCTTCATTAAGAATAGGAAGTAGTATAATATGGTAATTCTCTCTTTTTTATCAGAAGGTGGTTGAAGGTCATAGCTATCCATATTGATGCTTACTTCTTTTAGATCTTCATCTGACAGACCCAATCGATCACCGATATGCATGATATATGCGAGCTCTTGTGGATCTTCGTCATCATCTGCACCCATGAGTTTGTAAAGCAATGATATGATTGCCTTTTTTGAATATATAGAAGACTGTGTTAAGGTTGACATCTGATAAATTATAGTTAACCTGCTAGGTCCATAATTTATGCCAGACTTAGATGTTTGTCACTCATCTGACAATATTCGAATGCTGCTTTTGAATCAGCTAAGAATACTTTATTTGATTCTGGATTACTCTTATCTATTAGTCTGAACCGCGCGATCCGACCAATCATCCTGTTCATCACCCTTCCTCTTAGCATAGCTATCTACTGCATCGGTGATGTACATGAATTGGTTTTCTTTGCCTATCAGGTCCATTACTCCAGACATGTGCAGTCGATCTCGGACGGGACCGATGATGCCTGCCATATAAAACTGAATTTGGCGATCTTGAAGTGATTGATGCACGGATTCAAGCGCATGTAGGCCACTGGAGTCTATGTCATGGATACTTGCAGCATCAAGGATGATTGTTTTTACAACAGGCTGATGTTCTGAGATAATATTTTCTATAGCTTCTTCAAAGTACTCCGAGTTGGCAAAGAAGAGCTGACTGTCAAATCGAATGATGATGCAATCAGTAAGTTGTATGGTATCAGGGAAGCGAGTGATGTCGCGATAAAAGTCAGTGTCAGGTATGCGACCTAGAATCGCTATGTGTGGCTTAGCATTACGATACATGATCATGAAAACAGAAAGCACTACTCCTGTTAATACGCCAATCTCAATGCCTAAAAGTAGCGTCGTGATGAAGGTGACAAGCATCATTAGAAAATCCCCCTTATGTGTTTTCCAAAGTTTTACCGCTTCC
>CALHUZ010000575.1 GCA_938039305.1 uncultured Saprospiraceae bacterium | reverse complement strand
AGGCAAACTTCATGCACTTAGATCTGTCACAGATGATGCCTTGTCTACAGTGACAAAAGATCAAGAGTTATCTCTGGCAAGATCTGTTCAAGGCTTTGACGAAACGGTGTTGAGCATCTTTATTCATGTCATAGAGCACTTCAGTTATCACACAGGTCAGATCGCAGTGATCGCCAAGTATCTAAAAGGTGTTGACCTGGGCTTTTATGCAGATCTGGATCTAAATGCTAAGAGTTAAATGATATAAAAACACCTTAATTCAAGCTCTCAAATGTTCCAAATACTACCAAAAAAAGGATGCCACATCTATTGGCTATAGATTCGATTGTCTAACCGCTGAGCCCTAAGTGTCTCAGAGACCATCGAACACTAATGTCCCTTAACAATCATAGTTGCTATAGCTTTAAGTATGGTGTGATAGATCCTAAGGATCTACTGTCGCAGGGTATTTCTTTTGGTTATAAACACATGGCGCTTACGGATATTAATAATACATCGGGGTGTCTCAATTTTCTGCGATTAGGCAGTCAGCAAAATATACACTCCGTAGTGGGAATCGACTTCCGCAATGGTATCGATCAACTCTATGTAGGCCTCGCGAAATCGAACGAAGGCTTTAGAGAACTCAATAAATATCTCAGCCAGTTCTTAACACAAGAAGAACTACCTATACCAGCTGAACCGGGATTGTTTAAAGAAGTGTTTATCATCTATCCATTAAACAAAAGCCCAGAAAGAGCACTAAAACCCTATGAGTATATAGGCATTAAAGCATCACAACTTAATAGACTTAAGATGCGCTCAGACTTGCCGAAAGATAAGTTAGTAGCACTACAACATGGGAGCTTTAGACAACAGACAGATTACCATCTACATAAACTTCTTAGAGCCATAGACCTCAATACTATTTACACGAAAGTGACACCACAGGACTATGCCAAAGTTGAAGACCTTTTTTTAACGAGAGCAGCATATGAAGAAGCTTTTGAGGAGGCTCCGTATCTCATTGATCAAGCCGATGACTTATTAGCAGCATGTGATGTCTCTTTTGATTTCGATCAACCCGAGGCTAAGAACCAAAAGACCTATACGGGTTCTGTTTCTAAGGATGTTAAGCTCATACGTCGGTTGTGTGAAGACAATCTGCCATATCGCTATGATACGTTAACTGATGAGATCATGAGTCGTGTCGAGAAGGAGCTTTCTGTGATAGAAGATCGGGGCTTTATATCGTACTTTTTGATTAATTGGGATATTACTTCTTATGCTCGAAGCCGTGGCTATTTCTATGTGGGACGAGGTAGTGGAGCTAATAGCATTGTGGCTTATTTGTTACAAATCACCGATGTAGACCCCATAGAATTGGATTTATATTTTGAGAGATTTATCAATCTATATCGAGCAACTCCTCCTGATTTTGATATTGATTTTTCATGGCGAGATCGCGCAGATGTAACTCAATACATATTTGATCGATTCCCCAATACTGCACTTTTAGCGGTATACAGTACTTTCCAATATCGAGCGGCAGTACGTGAGCTAGGAAAAGTATTTGGACTGCCAAAAGAAGAGATCGATATACTGGCGACTGGCAATGTCCACTTCGAAGGATTAGATAAGCTTTCGCAAATTGTACTTAAATATGCATCACTAATCCAGGGGCTACCGAGTCACCTAAGTGTGCATTCGGCGGGCATCGTTATCTCAGAGTTGTCACTCCATAACTACACTGCTACATACCTTCCTCCGAAGGGCTTTCCAACGACACAATTTGATATGGTTGTAGCTGAGGATGTGGGACTTTATAAGTTTGACATATTGGGTCAGCGCGGACTTGCAAAGATAAAGGAGGGCTTGTCTCTTGTGCGAGAGAACAACCCTACACATGACCTTATAGACATTCACGACATAAAGAGGTTCAAGCAGGATCCTGAAGTAAAAGAATTGCTGAAGCAAGGAAAGGCCATCGGTTGTTTTTATGTTGAATCTCCCGCGATGCGGATGCTGTTAGCGAAACTAAAAGTAGAGAGTTATCTGGGCTTAGTGGCTGCAAGTTCGATCATTCGCCCTGGTGTAGCTAAGTCAGGTATGATGCGCGAATACATCCTCCGCGATCGTGACCCCAAGCGACGCGAACAGGCGCATCCAGTGATGAAGAAGATCATGCCAGAGACCTATGGTATCATGGTATATCAAGAAGATGTGATAAAGGTCGCCCACTATTTTGCTGGGCTTACACTCGGGGAAGCGGATGTATTGCGACGGGGTATGTCGGGTAAGTATCGTTCACGTGCAGAGTTTGATAGAGTGCGTGAAAAGTACTTTGAGAACTGTGCTGAAAAGGGTTATAAGCAGTCATTGTCTGAAGAAGTGTGGAGGCAGATAGAGAGTTTTGCGGGATATGCTTTTGCCAAAGGTCATTCGGCGTCATATGCAGTAGAAAGCTACCAAAGTCTCTTTCTCAAAGCTTACTATCCACTGGAGTATATGGTGGCTACAATTAACAATGGTGGGGGTTTTTATCGACCAGAACTGTATGTTCATGAAGCTAGAATGTGTGGAGGAATTATCCATGCACCATGTATCAATCGTAGTGATGGCAATTGCCGACTTTATGGAAAGGATATATACATAGGACTTGGCATGGTCCATGGTCTTGAAGATGATTTGATCCAGCGAATACTTAATAGTCGGAGGAAGGAAGGACTTTATGAGACGCTGGTTGATATAGTAGAACGGACGGGGATTGGTTTAGAGCAATTATGTATGTTGATTCGCATCGATGCTTTACGTGATATAGGCCTACCGAAGAAGGAGTTGCTTTGGAAGGCACATCAATTACTGCAGAAAAGAAAAAAGAGCCCGGTGGTTCAGACAAAGCTTTTTGCTCCATCTATAAAGGAGTATGAGTTGCCAAACCTATCGCAAGATGAACAAGAGGATGCCTTTGATCAGATGGAGATTCTGGGCTTTCCATTGACAGATCCGTTTGAATTATTAGAAGATCCATCTTTTCCGCGCTTACGCAAATGTGATCTTCAGAAGTGTCTTAATAAGATTGTAGAAATGGTAGGTTATCTGATCAGTGTTAAGAATACAGGGACATCAAAAGGGGAGCGGATGAACTTTGGGACTTTTACAGATATAGAAGGACACTTTTTAGATACAGTACACTTTCCTGATGTTGCTAGACGCTATCCATTTATAGGTCGTGGGGTTTATTTGATCAAAGGAAAGGTGGTCGAAGAGTTCGAATATTATACAATCGAGGTCATCGAAATGTCTAAACTGCCTTATATCTCTGATCCTCGATTTAGAGAAGAGGAGATAGAAAAGGACCTTCTAGTAAGTGATCAGCGTCGCCGTTAGCCTTTATTGCTGTGCCAAAGCCCTAAATGCTAACTATATTAGTAAAATGCTAAAAAATATAGTATGCTAATATAAATGGTATATATTTGGCTTGTGAGTTATCTGAATAAGAACATAAAGTATTTGCGTAAGCATAGAGGTTATACTCAGCAGGACCTTGCTGAGCGTATAGGTCTTAAGCGTGCGCAAATCGGATCTTATGAAGAGTATCGTGCAGAACCCCGGATAGAGACGATTCAAAAGATCTCTTATCTGTTTGGACGATCACTTGATGAGCTGATCAATCAAGACTTAACTAAAGGAAATAATAGCCCACAAGTAGATATAGAAGGAAAGACATTGAGGATCCTCCCTATTGTTATAGATCATGAAAACCAGGAGCAGATATCTATTGTACCTGTGACTGCAAGAGCAGGGTATACGCATGGATATTCTGACCCTGAGTACATCAAGGATCTTCCTAAGTTTAATTTGCCATTACCAGAATTGTATCGCGATAGGAGCTACCGTCTTTTTCAGATCGAAGGAGACAGTATGCTTCCTATCGCGGATGGCAGCTATGTCATCTGCGAATATGTTGCTGACTGGAGAGAACTGAAGGATGGAGAGAGTCATATAGTCGTGACAAAGTCCCAAGGCATCGTATATAAGCGAGTCTGGAAGGACGCAGATCAAGACAGATTACTCTTAAGATCAGATAACATCTTATATGACCCTTATCATTTGCACGTAGAAGACCTAGTAGAGGTGTGGAAAAA
>CALHUZ010000574.1 GCA_938039305.1 uncultured Saprospiraceae bacterium | reverse complement strand
GAAGGAGGTAACAGAGGAGGGCAGATTATCTTTACAGGAACTCCGGAACAGATTATAAAAAAGAAGGGTAGTCACACCGGTAAATTTTTAAAACCAGAGCTCTGATAAAAAAAGCGCAGCTTTCGCTGCGCCTTTGTATCCGAGCAATAGTACTTGACTAGCGGAAGGTCTCGGACACCTTACCTCTTCTTAACAGAATAACTATAGAGACAGTTCCCTATGCTATTTTAATTGTCTTCTTGACAATCTTTGATTCTTCCTTTTTCTTAACATCGATAGAAAGAATACCATTAGAGTAATCAGCTACTATTTCATTTTTATCAATATCGTCCGAAAGATGAAAACGCCTTTTGAAAGATCCATAGTTAAATTCTCTACGCGTAACTTTTCCTGACTTGCCTTCTTCTTTCTCACTTTCCTTTTGAATCCCTTCTATGACAAGGTGTTGATCGTCTATTTCAATAGAGAAATCGTCTTTGGCCAAGCCTGGTGCAGCAACCTCTATGACATAGCCATCTTCATTTTCAATGATATTGACAGATGGTGTGATATTAACAAAGTCATTTTCGAAAAAATCAGAAATACTACGTCCAGAAACTTCGTTAAAAAATTGATCTAAACCTACTGGCTTAAATGATCTGAATGGGTTATACTTTACAGTATTCATGATGTTTAGTTTTTATATTACTTAATTGTTATTTTTCTTGGTGGCTGTGGTATTGCCTCTTCCTTTTTCGGGATTGAGATAGTTAGTACACCATGCTCAAAACTGGCTGTTATTTGTTCAGCGTCTGCTTCTTCTGGGAGCTTATATGTTTTGGAGAAGCCTGTATAGTTAAATTCTCTAAGTCGATAATTTGATGGCTGTTCTTTGTCTTTTGATTTTTGACTGTCATTTATGGACAGAACATCATCATCAATTTTAATTTCTATTGTGTCTTTGGAGAAACCGGGTAGTGCTATGGATAAGATGAACCGATCTTCATACTCTACGACATTAGATGCAGGATTAGTAAAGAGCTTTTTTTCCCCTTTTTGAATAACATCACCAACTGCTGTGTTAAAGAATTCATTTACGATGTTACCAAAATGTGGAACATGTGTTTGTGTTCTATGCGCTCTCGAAGCTTTGTGATTACAAGTCATATCTATTGTTTTTAAAATTTATGTAATTGTTGTAACTGGTATTGATCAACACTTATACCAATGAAGAAAATCGGTAAAAGTGTCGGGCCAAAGCCCAATTGTCGCGACATTGTGTCAGCCACAGCTTAAAACAAGCTGACAAAACGGCACGCCAAGAAGAATGGTGGATAATGTTTTATCTTAGTCATAAAGAATGCTACATGATCTTTTTCAAGATGGGCAAGAATATCAAGCACCGTAAGTTTGACTATATCCCAAGATTTTATGATGAACAGAAGGAAGAGCTAGAAAAGAGATTAAAGCGCTATGACACAACTATTTCTGACCCTGAGCTCGCTAAGGAGAGAATAAAAGGAGGGTTTAGAAAAAAGTACCGAGCTAAAGACAACTACTCTTCAAAGACTCAAAAGAGATCTAATATGATTTTGATGGCTACGGTAGTCATCCTTTTACTGCTTACTACGATTTTTCTTGTCGAATACCTACCCCGGATCATTGCAAGCTTTGAGTAATTAAAGCACCTTGCAGACATTATACTATTCATGAGCGGGATCATTAATCTATTACCTGATGCATTAGCTAACCAAATCGCCGCTGGGGAGGTCATTCAGCGTCCGGCATCTGTTGTTAAAGAGCTCTTGGAGAACTCACTTGATGCAGGAAGCACACAGATACAACTCATCATTAAAGATTCAGGAAAGACTCTGATACAAGTCGTTGATAATGGTCTCGGAATGACAGAGACAGATGCCAGGCTATGCTTTGAGCGTCACGCTACATCTAAGATCACTTGTACGGATGATCTGTTTCAGATACGATCTTTCGGATTTAGAGGAGAGGCTATGGCATCAATTGCAGCGATCGCTCATGTAGAACTTAAGACAAAAAAGAAAGAAGAGGATCTTGGCACTCTGATTAATATCGAGGGTAGCAAAGTTAAGAAGCAAGAACCGCAGCAGCTTCCTAACGGAACATCAATAACTGTGCGTAATCTCTTTTATAACGTTCCCGCTCGCCGCAAATTTTTAAAGTCAGACCCTGTTGAACTCAAGCATATTTTAGAAGAGTTTACAAGAATAGCGCTACCTAATCCAGATGTGTTCTTTAGCGTTTACCATAATGACAATGAGCTGTATCATTTTACGTCATCAAATTTGCGTCAGCGACTTGCGGGTTACTTTGGAAAAAATGCAAATGAAAATATTGTTCCTGTTTCAGAAGAGACAGATTTTATAAAAATATCAGGTTTTGTTGGTAAACCAGAATTAATAAAAAAGACGAGAGGAGATCAATATCTTTTTGTTAATAAGAGGTTTATAAAAAGCAACTACCTGAACCATGCAATTAAAATAGCTTTTGAAAACTTAATACCTAAAGATCACTTTCCTTTTTATGTTTTGCTGCTTGAGATAGATCCAGCGATGATTGATGTTAATATTCACCCGACGAAGCAAGAAGTAAAATTTGAAAACGAAAGACTAATTTATAATTATGTAAAAGTGGCGGTCAAGCACGCTCTAGGCAAATATAGCATAACGCCAAGCCTTGATTTTGAGGTTGAAAATAACCAGCCTTTTACCGGCCAACCTACTCGACAAATAGATCAAAGCCAAGGTATATCTGGATTACAAAGAGAAGCAAAGGCGAGATCATTTGATCAAGGCAATAGTAGAGAGCAAAAGGAAAAGTGGCTTGATTTCTATCAAGACATGTCAATACAAGCACAAAAGCAGGACTCCGGGCCTATTACATTGAGCAGTGATTGGTCAGAGGACGATGATGAAAAGAAGGATTCTCAAAAGAGTTTTCAAGTTCATGATTCTTATATCATTTCACCAATCAAGTCAGGATGGATGGTGATTGATCAATCTGCAGCTCACGAAAGAATTCTGTATGAAAAACATTTAAAGGCTCTTGAAGTTAGAAAAAGTGTTTCACAGACTAGCTTATTTCCAGAGACTATACAGGTCTCTCCGAAGAATGCTGAACTCCTTGTTACCCTTCTTGATGAATTAAAATTCCTCGGATTTCAAATTGAGAAATTTGGAAAAAACACATTTGTGGTAAACGCCCTTCCTGTTGATGGATTAAAAGAACCTTCTTCACAATTTATAGATAGTTTTATTGAAACCTATTCTGCCAACCAAGAATTAGAAATTGACCTTTTGGAAAATATAGCTCGCTCGATGTCTGCAAAAATGAAAATCCCAAAGGGTCAATCATTATCGGATGTGGAAATGCGAGAATTAATTGATCAGCTATTTGCTTGTCAAATGCCATATACCAGCCCTTCTGGAAAAAAATGTTTTATAACATTTGGTTTAGATGAGGTCGAACAAAGATTTAGAAGTTAAAAGAGATGAATAACATAACCGACGTAGTAAAGAACCTATTAATTATCAATGTCATCGTCTTCTTGGCATTGAACTTTACAGCACTTGGGCATTATTTTAATTATTTCGTTTTGTATCCTATCCAGAGCCCATACTTTCAGCCGGTTCAGTTATTAACCAATATGTTTAATCATGCACCTGTTAACCCAGATCTGGGTATGAGAGGCAGCTTAGGCTACATGCACATATTGGGAAATATGATGACACTCTATTTCTTTGGCCCGCGAGTGGAAGCTATATGGGGACCAAAGAAATTTTTGTTCTTTTATTTGATCTGTGGCCTTGGAGCTGACTTGTTACACTTAATTACTGGTGGAGGGCCAGCCTTAGGTGCTTCTGGGGCTATCTCAGGAGTCTTGTTGGCGTTTGCTTATATGTATCCTAATGCTAAGGTTATGTTGCTCTTTCCACCTATCCCTTTGAAGGCGAAGTATCTTGTTTTAGGGCTCTTGGTTTTTGACTTATACCTTGGTTTGACAAGTAGTAATTCTGGTATAGCGCACTTTGCACATATTGGTGGTGCGGTTATGGGAGTTCTTTTGATCTTTGTATTCAAGAAGTTTCCGGACTTTTTAAGATAATTTACTTGACGTTGGTAAAACTTTAGTTCCTTCTAGCGTTATTAATAGCAACGATGCTGAACTCTATACTAGACGATATAAAAACTCAATTCTCATATGGCAATATGATCACTAGAATCATATTGGTCAATATCTTTGTTTTTCTATTTATCATCATCATTAAGGCCTTTACAGGAGCAAACCCAGAATTTTACAGGAATTTTATCGAGTATTTGACACTTCCATCTGATGGGTGGACATTGCTAAAAAGACCCTGGACTCTTTTTACCAATATAATACTCCATGAAGGGGTTTGGCATCTGGGGTGGAATATGCTCATGTTATATTGGTTTGGTAGGATAGTGGGAGATCTGGCTGGGGATCGAAGAATTCTTCCTTTATATATTCTTGGTGGACTAGCTGGTGGAATCTTGTTTTTCATTTATTGGAATTTACTTGGAAACAACAACCCTCTCTTAGGAGCGAGTGGAGCTGTTAATTGTTTCATCGTTGCTGGAGCTTGTCTGGCTCCCGATTATAACATACGCCTCATTTTAATAGGAGATGTTAAGTTGAAATATGTGGCTTTTGTTCTGGTAGTTCTTTCTATAGTAGGAATAGCAGAACAAAGTAATGCAGGAGGAAATATGGCACATATTGGTGGAGCAATAATGGGTGCAGTGTTTGTCTACATGTTAAAAAAGGGTATAGACCTTACAGATCCGTTTCCAGGTGGCTTTCAACTATTTTCAGCAAAACCCACAAAAAAGCGAAAAGCTCCAATGACTGTAGTTCATAATAAGATAAAACCATCTCGACCTGAAGTCAATAAAACTAGAACTGCAGGAACTCAAGAGAAAATTGATGAGATCTTGGATAAGATAAATGCCACGGGCTATGATAGTCTTAGCGCTGAAGAAAAAGACTTTCTTTATCAAGCGAGCAAAGACTAATACGAAAGACTATTGAGACGAAAATTCATCGGCATGCTTAGCTTCTCTGCTACACTAATACTGGGCTTTGCTTTAGCATCGATGTATGTCAAGCCAAATGAAAGAGATATTCTTTCTCTATTTGGTTTGATCTTTCCGTATGTCTATTTTTTTGGCCTTGTTGTTATTCCTCTGGCCTATAAGCGACATAAGATTACTTTTTTGATAGGCCTAGCTCTCTTAATATTTGGCTTAAAGCCTCTGTTGTCTTATGTTAAGCCTGGGCTCAGTTCAACGAATGAACGATCTGATATTCAAGTCCTGACTTATAATGCAATGATGGGTCGAAGGTTTGTGGATAAGCATCATAAAGTAAGCGAAGATCGACTTACTTTATTAAGTGATCTTATGCTACAAGATCCATATCCAGATGTGATATGTATACAAGAGGCTAACCAATTGGTAAGAGATGCATATTTGGCTGAATTGACTGACTATAAATATGTGCATCATGCTTCTATGAGAGCAGCAATGATCATATCTAAATATCCTATCATTGATAAAGGACAAGTGGATTTTGGACAAAAAGTAAACTCTTGTTTATGGGCTGACGTTCTTGTCAAGGATGATACAGTTCGGATATATAGTTTGCATTTAGAATCTAATCGATTGAGTGAATCGTCTTATGGTTTTTTAGCCAAAGAAAGCTATGAACCAATAGAAGCAATAAGCGGTATCAAAGACTTAATCGTCAAGTATCCACTGTATGCAGGAAAGCGGGCGCATCAGGCAGAGAGGGTAAAAGAACATATGAATCATAGTCCGTACCCCATTATAGTTTGTGGAGATTTTAACGATCCGCCAATGTCCTACACTTATAAGACAATTAAGAAAGATCTTAATGATACCTTTCTTGATAATGGGTCAGGATTTGGGACGACTTGGATTGGGGCAATTCCTATGTTGAGGATAGATTATATTTTTGCAAGTGACGAACTTGATAATATCGGATTCTTTTGTTTAGAAAGTGATCTGTCCGATCATTATCCAGTCAAGGCTTCTTTTAAGATAAACGAATAATACAGTACAAAACAAACATGTCAGAATTAAAACTATATAATAGCCTTTCAAAAGAGAAAGAAGCCTTTGTTCCTATCAATGAAGGTTCTGTCGGAATGTATGTCTGTGGTCCTACAGTTTATAGCGATGTCCACCTTGGTAATATAAGAACCTTTATGAGCTTCGATATAATATATCGATATCTGAAGTTTCATGGTCATAAGGTGAGATATGTCCGCAACATTACGGATGTAGGACACCTTGTTGGTGATGTAGATGAAGGAGAAGACAAAATTGCAAAAAGGGCTAAGCTAGAAGAGTTGGAGCCAATGGAGGTTGTTCAGAAATACACCAATGGTTTTAGGGAGATGATGAGGATTTTCAATATCTCTGATCCCAGTATTGAACCTACTGCAACTGGACACATGATCGAGCAAATTGAAATGATTCAGCAGATCATTGATAACGGATATGGTTATGTTCAAAACGGATCAGTGTATTTTGATACTCAGAAGTTCAACGATGATAAGGGATCATATGGTAACCTTTCAGGCCGTGTACTTGATGAACTGTTGACAGAAACAAGAGATCTTAAGAATCAATCTGAAAAAAGAAACCCTGGGGATTTTGCAATCTGGATGAAGGCAGACGAAAGACATTTAATGAAGTGGAAGTCACAATGGTCTGAAGGCTTTCCTGGTTGGCACTTAGAGTGTTCTGCGATGAGTACAAAATATCTAGGTAAGCACTTTGATATTCACGGAGGCGGTAACGATCTTAAGTTTCCACATCACGAAAATGAAGTGGCTCAAAATGAAGCAGCTTGTGGCTGCGCCCCAGCGAAATATTGGCTACATGCAAACATGCTTTTGATGAACGGGCGGAAAATGTCTAAAAGTGATGGAAACACGATATCTGCCCAAGATTTATTTTCTGGAAAGAGTGAACATGTAAGTAAAGGTTACAGTCCAATGGTAGTTCGGTTTTTCATGTTGATGGCACATTATAGATCTACTCTAGATTTAAGTGATACAGCACTTCTTGCAGCTGAAAAGGGTTATAAAAAGCTTATGGAGGCCAAGCGCTTTCTTCAGCAAGTCAACCACGAAGAGACAGGTTCTATTTCTGATGTTGATAAAAGAGCAAATGAAATGGTTGATGGTGTCTTTGATGAATTGAATGATGACTTTAATACACCAAAAGCTTTGGCACGTTTATTTGAATTGGTGCCGATAGTGAATAGCTATAAAGACAACAAACCAACTTTTAGAGATGTATCGAAACAGACGATCGACAAGTTGAAAAAGTGTTTTAGCGATGTATTAGAAACAATCATGGGTCTAAAAGATGATCAGGATTCAGAAGCTTCGGGAACGGATGCCTTAGATGGAGTGATGCAATTAGTTCTTGATTTGAGACAACAGGCAAGAGCTAACAAGGATTGGGCAACTGCAGATAAAATAAGAGATGATCTTGCAGCTTATGAGATAGTAATCAAGGATGGAAAAGAAGGTACAAATTGGAGCTACAACTAAATTAAAATGAAAAACAGACTAACTATACTTTTGACTTCCCTCGCTTTTATACTGTTGATTAGTTCTTGCAAAGAAGAAAAGGCAAAGGTTGCTACTCAACCAACAATAACTAAAAGAAAAGTTCCTGGGTTTAATGCTGACCAAGCTTATGCAAATATTGAAAAGCAACTTTCTTTTGGATATCGAGTTCCTGGGACGCAAGCTCACCGAGATGTTGTAGAATGGATAGAAACTACTTTAGAGGGATATGGGGGGAAGGTGATAAAGCAAGGTTTTGAAGCTTCTTTCTTTGATCAAAAGAATGTCCCATGTACAAATATAATGGGTCAATTTAACCCAACTGTTGAAAAGAGAATTTTACTAGCTGCACATTTTGATAGTCGCGCAGTTGCAGATAAGGCTGATGAAGATAAAGATAAACCGATACTAGGAGCAGATGATGGAGGAAGTGGAGTCGGGGTGCTTTTAGCCTTGGCCCAGATGATTAGCGAGAGTCCAATTGACATTGGGGTTGACTTTTTATTTTTTGATGCAGAAGATCAGGGAGAACCAGGGACTGCAGGAGATCCAAAGTCATGGGCTCAAGGCTCTCAATACTGGGCTACTAATGTGGTACCTAATGGTTATAAACCAAAGTATGGTATCCTTTTAGATATGGTCGGCTCTGACAAAGCGACTTTTGGAAAGGAGGAATACTCTCAACGATTTGCCCCAGCTCTTCAAAACAAAATATGGACGCTTGCAAAGAATATGGGCTATTCAGATTTCTTTAGCGAAGATATGTTTGGCGGAGTTTATGATGACCATATTCCTGTGAATAGAGATGCGAGAATTCCAATGGTTGATATTATTAATCAGTCACCAACAGATAGATCAAGTTTTGGTGCATATCATCATACGCACGATGACGATATGGATGTGATCAGTAAGAGAACTTTGAAAGTAGTTGGACAAGTTGTTGCCGCAGTATTGTACAATGAGTCTAATGGAACATTTTAATTACATCAACTCGCCAGCTTTCATTTTTTCTGCGTTCTCAGCGACTTGAAGGGCTTCAATGATATCTTTGATATTTCCTTCTATGATTTTATCAAGACTATATAGGGTTAAGTTTATTCGGTGATCAGTGACCCTGTTTTGAGGATAATTATAGGTTCTTATTTTGTCAGAGCGATCGCCAGATCCTACTAAGGATTTTCTCTTTTGCATTTGCTCGTTGTGATTCTTTTCGCGCTGACTTTCCATGATTTTGGTATAGAGGCGAGACAGCGCTATTTCTCTGTTTTTGTGCTGAGAACGAGAGTCTGTGCTTTCAGATACAATGCCTGTAGGAAGGTGAGTGAAACGCACACCAGACTCTGTCTTATTAACATGCTGTCCTCCAGCACCACTTGCACGAAAAGTATCTGTTCTTAGATCGTCTTTCTTAATATCGATATCTTCTTCTTCAAACTTTGGCATGACCACAACTGTGGCTGCAGATGTATGAACACGACCTTGTGACTCTGTCTGAGGTACGCGTTGTACACGATGTGCTCCTGATTCAAATTTTAATTTTCCAAAAACATCTTGTCCGTAGACTTCTACGACTATCTTATTATAGCCCCCAACAGTTCCTTCATTTTCTGTGACCACTTCGGTTTTCCACTTCATGGTTTCGAAGAACTTGCTATACATTCGATATAGATCTCCTGCGAATATACTCGCCTCATCTCCACCTGCTCCTGATCGAATTTCGAAAACAACGTCTTTACTATCTTCAGGATCTTTGGGTATCAAAAGAACTTTGACCACTTCTTCAATTTCTTCTTTCTCTTTGGAAAGAGAACCGATTTCCCCTTTTGCCATGTCTCGCATCTCTTCGTCTTCATCTTGAAGCATTTCATTTGACGAAGCAAGGTTATCCACTACTGCTTTATACTTATGATAGTAGTCTACTAACTCTTGAAGGCTTTTGTATTCTTTGTTGAGTTTAGAGAACTTCTTCATGTCAGAAGCAACTTCGGGATCCGAAAGTCTTTCTTGAATATCTAAAAAACGGGCATAGATAGCCTCTAACTTATTAAGCATGTGTGAAGTTAATTAAGAAGTGAGTTTGAAGGATGTATGGCTAAGGAACAGCTAATCCAACTTGCTCTTAATCGATTGAATTAGATCTTGTGAAGCTGAAGGGCGCTTGACATTTGATTTGATGAAGTCTCGGAATTGCTTTTCAGAATTGTAAACTTTACTGCATTCCGAATCACTGTTTACCGCGTCCATTAAGTTTTGCTCACTGTCTGTATTTAGTCTATTGTCTAAATAGAGATTGACTTGTTGAGAGAAGTAATTGAGTAGATTATTATTTTTCATCTGATGTGATTGTAAAACCAATGAACAACTCGTTAATTCAAAAATAGAAAAACTTGCGTAAGAATACGCAAGCAAATATTAAGACTCTTCTTCTTTACTTTCTTTCTGGTTGGCAGGCTTGCTTTTCTTATCTCCTCTATAATCATGATAGCCCTTCTTTTCAGCATAACCTTTGAGCATATCTTTTAACATATTTCGTGCCCTGAATAATCTGGACCTTACAGTACCTATAGGCACATCTATTATCTTACTAATCTCCTCATAAGTGAATCCTTCGATATCGCTTAACAAGAGAACTGTTCTAAAGTCAATCGGCAAAGAGTTGATAGCCAGGGTAACTTCATCACCCATCATCTTATCAAAAAGCTCTTCCCTTAAGTCAAGATAGCCTGGAAGAACACTCTCTTCGCTATCATGATAAGTGACAATTTCCTCAAAATCTACTTTGGTTGGACGCTTACTCTTCTTTCGATATTCATTTATGTAAGCGTTCTTAAGTATTTTAAACAACCAGGCTTTGGCATTAGTTCCTTCATCATACTTATCAACAAATCTAAAAGCCTTTAAGTAGGTTTCTTGTACAAGGTCATTGGCGTCACTATCATCGTATGAAAGGTGGTAGGCAAAGGTTTTTAGCGCATCAATATGCGGAAAAAACTCTTTCTCAAAAATCTCGTAATCTTTTTTGCTCCGTTTTGCCACTTGTGATGATTGTAGGCCTAAAAGTAGACTTTTATGAATTAAAGAGGGACTACTTCGTCATCACAGACGATATAGACATCGTCGTTTTTCTTCGGTTCCATAGAATAGCTGCCTGTGAATACCCCAAAGGCAGGTAATATGCCTCTACTATTTTCAAAGAAAAAGCAAGGTAATCTTAGAGATTGTTGACCTTGACCTTTTATGATTACAGAAGGATGTATGTGTCCGCATATGTTATATAATGAGTGATCAACGGGCTCATGGCTGAAATAAAAAGGGCCTTTGATTAGACCATCTGTATATATTTCATCAATGAGGTTTTCGAAAAGGCCAGTGTTAAGAATATCATGATTCCCTTTTACAAGAATAAATTTGATTTCCGCGTATTGGCCAAGAAAGCCTTTGAAGCGTTCCCAGTCGTGGTTATGGTCGCTATGGAATAAATCCCCTAAGAAGATTACCTCTGAAGGTTTGTGACGCTTAAAAAGCGAGTTAAGAAGTTCATAGTTTTTAAGAATAGCTTTAACCGGAATAGCCAAGCCATTTTTTCTAAAGTGATCTATTTTACCAAGGTGTAAGTCTGAGATGATTAGGCATCTCTCCTTTTCCCAATAAATGCACTTTTCTGGGAGAAGCCACAAGGCTTCTCCACATAAAAGATGTATCGTTTGTTTATTCTGCTTCGTCGGCAACAACTTCGGCAGGTTCCGCTTTTGTTTCATAAAAGGCTCTGATTTTACCTTCTATTTCTTCACGAACTTCTGGGTTATCGTTTAAGAAGCTTTTTGCTCCTTCTTTTCCTTGAGCAATCTTAGTGTCATTGTATGAATACCAAGAGCCACTTTTTTGAATGACGTCTTTTTCAACTCCTAAGTCGATGATTTCACCTGTTCTTGATATACCTTTTCCAAAAGTGATTTCAAAAAGAGCAATTCTAAAAGGAGGGGCCATTTTGTTTTTGACAACTTTCACCTTGATCGGGTTTCCTACTACATTTCCTTCTTTATCCTTTATGGATGTACCAGACTTTCTAATGTCCAAACGAATTGAAGCGTAGAACTTTAGAGCATTTCCACCAGTAGTGGTCTCAGGGTTACCGAACATAACTCCGATTTTCTCTCTAAGCTGATTGATGAATATGCAAGTACAACCAGTTCTTCCAATTGTCGCTGTAAGCTTTCGAAGGGCCTGGGACATAAGTCTCGCGTGTAGACCCATCTTAGAGTCTCCCATTTCTCCTTCTATCTCACTACGAGGTGTCAGAGCGGCTACTGAATCAACAACGATGATATCAATTGCACCGGAACGAATGAGGTTCTCTGTTATCTCTAACCCTTGTTCTCCATTATCTGGTTGAGAGATAAGCAAGTTCTCTGTATCTACACCTAAAGCTTCTGCATAGTTTTTGTCGAAGGCGTGCTCCGCATCGATAAAGGCAGCGATACCTCCAGCCTTTTGTGCTTCAGCTATCGCATGGATGGCAAGAGTGGTTTTTCCTGAAGATTCTGGACCATATATTTCTACGATACGACCTCTTGGAAACCCACCTATACCAAGTGCGATATCAAGAGTAAGAGACCCTGTTGATATGGCATCTACATCTACCACTTGCTTGTCTCCAAGCTTCATGATCGTGCCTTTACCGTAGGTCTTTTCTAATTTATCAACAGTTAGTTGTAGTGCTTTAAGCTTTGCTTCTTTCTCTTTAGACATACCTTAGATTGTATACTTTAACAATAACAAACAAATGTAATGTTATCAGATTGGTTTTGTTGTTTAGGATTCGGAATTATGAGCAAAAACATAGCTGATGGGAGTATT
>CALHUZ010000573.1 GCA_938039305.1 uncultured Saprospiraceae bacterium | reverse complement strand
TGTCTTACAATAGTTGAAGTAAGCTTGCTTTACTTGAAAGGTTAGCTCATTCCTCTGTATATTTCTATCAGCGGCACTTAAGTTCAACAGTGCTTTTTGAATCAGGACATTATGCTTGATTGCGCTATTAATGATCGGCTTTGTGATCGTCAGGTTAGCATCTATGAAATTATTGGGCGTCAATTGTGTCTCGACGTTCTCGAGATCTGTAGGAAACTGTTCTGTACCAGTTAGTTGATTCAAAGCTCCATAAGCAGGATTAAAAAGATCTCCTATAGGAAATAGCAACTTCCTCCCTCCTTCAGCAAAGAGATAGTTCGCATTAAGATCCACATTGGGTTGCCATCGTTTCTGAGCTTGATCTACTATGCTTGATTGTCGAGCCTCCGATAGACTGATTCGCTGAAGTGATAGATTATTGGACAGCGCTTGATCTACATATTGATCTAAAACACTGGTGCCTTGACTCTGTATCATAAGCGACAACAGCATGGCCAACCAAAAGATAAAATACGTAGGGAAGTTCTTCATTAAATCACAATACCTCAAGATCAATATTCTTGATCTTAAGACGACTACCAAATCCGTTAAACCATCTAAAAAGACGGTTCAAAAGCCTAAACTATGTCAGCTTCTTGTCATCTATCCATCCATTGCTTAAAAGGCATAAGTCTTTGTCGACTTACAATGAACTCTTTCTCTCTTGACGACTTGGGAGTTAACAAAAGTTTTAACCTTTGGTTCAGGAAAGGGTGAATCTCTGACACAGCCGTGCTATTGACTATATGACTCCTATTGATTTGATAAAACTGGTCACTATCAAGCTCTCCGTAGAGCTGCTCAATCGTCTTGGCATATATAAATCGCTTATCGTCAAATGTATGCAAGAAGGTGATGCTGTCTTCTGACATGACGTAAGCGATATCCTCAACATTGACATACTCATAGTGACCACCTTTTTTAACAAGACAACGATTCTTCTTCTTACGATTGAGCTGGCCCATCATTTTCATGATGATCTCTGAAGACACACCTGTATCATTTTGATAAAGATCTTTGTACTTGTCTATAGACTTCCGCAAATCATCAACATGGATTGGCTTGAGCAGATAATCTACACTATGCACCTTGAACGCTTCTATAGCGTACTGATCATAAGCTGTTGTAAAAATCACAGGCTTAGCAAGTGGGACATGATTAAAAATCTCAAAACTTAGACCATCTGCAATCTGAATATCCATAAATATGAGATCGAAATCACTGTTGTTTTGAAAAAAATTAACCGAGGACTTTACACTATCCAGATGAATGACAACCTCAGCTGAAGGCTCTACTTTCAAAAGGATCGACTGGAGATATTCAAAAGCATTAATCTCATCTTCTATTATAACAACCTTCATTTATCTCTATTAATTGGATTACATTAAGTTCAGACTACTTAATATGTTCAAGCCATAATTGTAGGAAGTGCTACTTGAAACAGTTCTATATTTTGAACAACTTTCACAGGTCGAGAAGTAAAATATTTAAATCTCTCTTTGATATTAGAAAGCCCCATTCCCGAAGACTCTACTGAATTTAGCTTTCGCTGAATGTTATTAGAGATCACTATTTCGCCTTCCTCTGCATCCAATACTATTTCAATACTTAATGGAGCATCCTTTGAAACGACATTATGCTTTACGGCATTCTCAATCAATAGTTGTAAGCTCAAAGGAGGAATCATATGTCCCTGTTCATTATCGACTATAATCTTGACGTCAAGAGCATCTCTAAATCTCTCATGGAGCAGGTCTACAAAGAGATTCGCAAATTCTATTTCTTTACTAAGTGGAATTAGCTTCTCCTCTTTAACTCCAACCGCATACCTGTAAAACTTAGAAAGTTTTGATAGATAGTTCATAGCTCTTTCTTGATCCGTAGGGATCAAATTCATGAGCGTATTTAAACTATTGAAAAGGAAGTGAGGATTGATTTGGTTTCTAAGGTTACTTAATTCTATGTTGACATGTTGCGTTTCTATTCTCTGCCTATCTATTATAGCTTGCTTATAGTGGGCCGCATAATAAGCTGCCTCATATATGGCCAGAATCAAAAACGATGGCAAGTAGATACTGACCATCAAGCGCAGTGGGTCAGGCATAGCATGATCATGAATATCGCAAATGGCTAAGAGTACAAAAGCCACGAACTCAAACACCTGCTTTAGAATCGGTGCAGAGACTAATACTACCAAGACCAATTTTGTTATCCTCCTATTTATATCTTCTGTCGGCCCATACTTCTTCCTAAGCCCTATAATCAACCATCTATAACAAAACCAAAAACCCGTAACGAATATCATGGACTCCGGAACTTGATGGGTAAAGAAACCAAGCTCTTTCTCAGCACCAGCATTTAGATCAAGTAGCACAGGAAATAATAATGACATCAGCGGGATGCCAATAAGCATCAATCGCCTATCATCAAATCCGAGATGCTCAATACATGGCCTCAATATCCTAAACATATCCACAAGTTAATTCATATTCTTTTGACTGTACATAAAAGTAAAAAAACGAAGGACGCCTTTGCACCCCTCGCTTTTTTTTGATCTATCGATCCACTAACAAATAAGTTCATATGCTTTTATCACAGTGTAAATGTCACTGGTATTTGTATCGTCTTTCTAATCGGCAGTCCTCCTTTAGTGATTGGAGAAACACGCTTTAGCATTTCTAAATTCTCTAATATACTTTTCTCAAAACTGGTATCTGAAGGATCGGAAATTCTTCTACCAACTACCTTACCCGACTCATCAACATCTACCTCCACAACAAACTTCACTTCATTAATAAATTGGAGTTCTTCAAAAGGGAAATCAATATTTTCTTGGATAAACTTGGTAACATCCGATACCGCAGTATCATCTATTTTCTGACTATTCAAAGCTAATTCAGCAGCTGTTTCTAAAAGGATAGGTTGTGAAGCAGAACTATAAAGATTTTGACCATATAGTCCAGTTTGAGATATCGCTAAAGCGAATAATAATCCGAGGGCAATTTTTAAATGTTTCATTGTACTAAAGTTTTGTAAAGGATGAATACTTGAGCTGTTAGTGTTTCAATGACAATTCAAAGATGAGCTGAAGTGCCCCAAAAAGAAAGCTTATATGGCCGAACCAGCTTGTTTCTAACTTGAATTACATATTTGATTGGTTTAGCTGATTGTTCATATCACTGACTACAGAAGAAATTGATCATTATCATCGTATCACAAGTCCCTTAGCCACCTGCAAGTGATTAAGATGCTTTAAATTGTGCATCATAAAAGGTGTCTTATGCAGAAATACAACTTCATCCCTCTATGCTTACTTAGCATGCTAACCTTCTTAGCAAGCAACACTCTCTGTAGCCAAAATGAATCTGAGATAACTAAGGTGATCGATAGACTCTTTGATGGCATGCGTGCTGGTGATAGCACTATGGTCACTGATTTATTTACACCAGAAGCAGCTTTGTCAAGTGTCATTGTCAACAAAGACAAGCAAGTCGTTAAGAAAGGTAGCCCAGCTTCAAGGTTCATTAGTGCTATTGGACAACCAAGAACAGATGTATGGGATGAACAAATCTGGTCTTACGACATCAAGATAGATGAGCCTATGGCTCAGGTCTGGACAGAATACACATTTTATGTCAATGATGACCTCAGCCACTGTGGTGTTAATGTCTTTGAAATGATCCACCTTTCTGATGGTTGGAAAATAAGCAACATCACAGACACCAGAAGAAAAACTAACTGCAAGACAAAAGAAGAACGAGATATCAATACCCTAATGGACAATTGGCATTTAGCTGCAGCTAATGCCGATGAAGATATATTTTTCGGAAGTATGACAAATGACGCAGTGTATATCGGTACAGATGCAACAGAGCGATGGCTAAGAGATGAAATGAGAGAATGGTCAAAGGAAATCTTTGAAAGAGAATCCGCTTGGGCATTTAGTACACTTTCACGAAATGTTCAGCTATCCGAAGATGGGAAAATTGGATGGTTTGATGAACTCTTGGACACATGGATGGGAGACTGTCGAGGAAGTGGCGTCATTGTCATGACAGAGGAAGGTTGGAAAATTCGTCACTATCATCTCGCGATGGCGGTTCCTAACGATCAAGTCGATGGATATCTTGAGCTCATCGGCAAGCCACGAAAGAAGTAGATGAACTATAAAATAGTTATTGTAGGAGCAGGCAATATGGCTTATCATATTGCTCTCAACCTTCATCGTGCTGGCGTAGAAAATCTACAGATTTACAATAGATCTGAAACGGGGTTGAAAATGATCATGAAGGCTATAGATGTGCAGACCACAACGCTGATCCAGAATATCTGGACTGACGTGGATCTATATATCTTAGCTGTAAGCGATGATGCTATTGCAAATGTTGCAGAAGATCTGGGCTCTATCATTTCTAAGAAAGCTGTTCTTGCTCATACTTCAGGCAGTTGCTCTATCGATGTACTTTCTAATCACAGTTCTCATTTTGGCGCCTTCTATCCTTTACAAACATTGAAGAAAGGACGATCTGTGAACTTTGAGGAGATACCGATATTCATCAGCCATAGCACAGCGAAAACCAAAAGGATACTAAAAAAAGTAGGCAGTCTAGTTTCCGATAAAGTTATAGAGATTTCTGATCAGGATCGCTCAAAGTTGCACATCCCAGCTGTTTTAGTGAATAACTTCGTCAATTATATTTATACACTTGCTTCTGAATACTGTGACACTGAAGGCTTAGATATTCAACACTTGATTCCTCTCATGGAGGAGACTTTAAGATGTATCAAAGAAGGTACTCCACCCGATGAATCCCAAACAGGTCCTGCTGTAAGAAACGATACCAAGACACTGTCAAAACATAGAAAGCAACTTGCCGAATATCCAGAGCAACTGAAACTATACAACTACCTCACAAAACAAATTAAATCTCATTATGCGCGTAATTAAAGAGTTCAATCTTGGCCACTTGAAGTGCTCTCTCTTTGTGAATCAAGAAAGGCATACACTTAAAATAGAGGATGAATTTGGAGAAGTAAGCTATAAGCTTGGTCGATTAGATGTCGATCCTACTCAAGACATTGACTCTTACATAGAACTTCCTGAAGTTAAGAACTCAATTATCGAAGCATTCAGATCTATGAGAAAAGGAAGAGACAAGGTATTGTCGCTTATGACCAAGCCCATTGAAGAGTCATTTGATGAGATAATCTAAAAAAAAGGGCATGCTCAAAGTCAAATTTTTAGATAAAATCGATTTTTAATAAAAATTGACGCTAATATTCGTCTCTACGTTCCTTAGGAAGTATAAAAAGCATATACTTGCTGTTTCAGTTTAAGCAGAAAGAATAAGAGAGGCATGGACAAAGATCTTGACCAATACGATATCGACATTTTGAAGCAATTAGAGATAGATGGTAAAAAACCATTTTCTCAGATCGCAGAGGAATTAAGCATCTCCAATACTATGGTGCATCAAAGAGTGAATCGCTTAAAGAAAGATGGCATCCTCCTAAGACACTCTATCATAATCGATGAGAAAAAGATGGGCTATGAGTGGGGCGCTTTCTCAGGAGTCACCATAAGCGAAGGTAGTATCACTGAAGAGATTATAGAAGCTCTTAAGAAGATACCTGAAGTAACAGAATGCTATCACATCAGTGGAAGCTATACCCTATTCATAAGAATAGTCGCAAAGAATAGTGAACACATGAGGGAGATCCTATATAATAAGATTGAAAAAGTCGGTGGCATAGTAACCACAGAAAGCATGGTCGACTTTGGTTGTGCCTTTAAGCGTAACCCTCCATTGATTCAATAATCACTTATTGAATCAACTCATCATGCATCTTGCTTGTGATAGTAACTTCCACTTTCAGTAGAAAGCAAATCATCAAGGGAAATATCCTCTTGCTTGATGAAGCCTTTAGAAGCTAACTTCCCATCTGCTACTAATTCTACAACAGACGCGATAGAACAAGCTGTAGTCCATGAAATAGCCCTCCATGTCTGACCTTCAATCTCTAAAGGAAAGAAGCCTTTGAAATACTCATCTCTTAGCAACTGATCTTCTTTCCAACCTTCCACTACAGCATAAACATAAACGACATCTTCCTTGACTGGCGGTTTCGCTTTGGATAAGATGTCTTCTAACAGTTGTTTGTCATCTTTTAGAATCAACTCATACATCAGAAATTTCATAAGCTTACCATGACCAGGATAGCGTATCGTTTTATAATTAAGAGTATCTAACTTCCCATCATAAGTCTCGCACATAGTACCAAGACCTCCAGAAGTAGAAAAGGCTTCAAACTCTTGCCCTTCGATATTGATGTATTCTATCCCATCTAACGAAGGCACCATCTTTCTCACCCCATTATGTATGACCTCTGCGTCGTTAATATATTCATTGATGACACCTGCAGGCGACCACGTAAAGCTATATGCCAGCAGTCCATTTGGATAACGAGGAAGTGCGCCCACCCTAAGCTCGATGTCTCTAAGCTTAGTAAACTTACGAGCCATATCAGAACCTACAATTCCTATAAATCCTGGAGCAAGTCCACACTGAGGTGCGAACACTGAAGTAGCAGTCTCCGCAAGTTCTCTTATATACTGAGTCGTCTCAACATCTTCTGTCAGATCAAAATAATGTATGCCTTTCTGATGAGCTATATCTGCTACCTTTTTGTTTAAAAAGAAAGGTAGCGCTGAAACAACAGCGTCGTTTTGATCCAAAAGGTCCGATAGGTATGATTCTGAAGACACATCTCCTTTCACAACATCAAATGGCAATTTGAAACTATAATGAGGATCTTGCTTATCAACTCCAGTTACCTTAAATCTCTTACTCAGAAGTGTTGCCACTAACGTTCCAACTTTCCCTAATCCTAAGACAGCAATATTATTCATCATACCTTATTTCTTTCATTTTTGTTATTATCAATCATAATAACGCTCATTTTTGCACAAAGAGTTTATTATAACTTTAATATACACAAAAACAATCATATCTGACTCAACAATATTGATCCAAGTTTTCCAAAATCTTATATTTTTATATCGTAACAATCATTTGCCACCTTGGAGATACATAAAGCAGATCATAAAGATTGTGGAGAGATAGCTTCTATCTACAATTATTACCTCGGCAAGTCTACAATGGATCTTGAGACTAAAACCAACACCTACTACAAGTCTATTTTGGATCACCAGGATGAACGAGAAGAACTTTGGTGTGCCTCAATAGAAAGCAAGATTGTGGCCTGGGGCATCATCAAAAAGTATAGCGATAGAGAAGGATATAAGTATACTGCCGAGACATCAGTGTATTGTCATCATGAGCATCTTAGAAAAGGATACGGGACCAAGATGAAGATACACTTGATGCAAAGATGTAGAGACCTTAAGTATCATCACTTAATAGCACGTATCAATAGTAACAACTTAGTGAGTATCAACTACAACATCAAGCTTGGCTATAG
>CALHUZ010000572.1 GCA_938039305.1 uncultured Saprospiraceae bacterium | reverse complement strand
GATTTTGTACACCCGGATACATTCGCTTTATATCACGAAGAAGGTATGAAGAGAGGATTTAGCTTTGTAGAGAGTGGACCGCTTGTCCGTTCTTCTTATCACGCGGAGAGACATCTGTAACACACTGTTATAGAGATAGTTATATCTGGTAGATGTCAGTTTTTTTTTGGCGATAGTTTGATTATTGCTATCCTAAATATTTATGTTTTACTCCCAGAGATACTTATAGCGGTTTCCCAAATATTACTATCTTGAAGCCATAACACCTAACCACCTTACTACCATGTTTAATAGTAAAAAAGAGAATACCAGCATGAGCACCAACCAGCGCGATTCCACCCCGTCAGGTATCAATAGTCTAGGACATAACACAAGTATTAAAGGAGATCTATCTACTGAGTCTGATATACGACTTGATGGAACTCTTATAGGCAATCTGAATTGCAAGGGCAAGTTGATACTTGGACCTAAAGGGAATATCCAAGGAGATGTAGTGTGTGACAATGCAGTGATAGAGGGAAGAATAGATGGCACTATTAGGGTTAAAGACCTGCTTCATGTAAAAGAGACTGCCAAGATCACAGGTGAAATCTCAACTAATAAACTTACTGTTCAGTCAGGGGCAGTATTCAACGTGAAGTGCGACATGGGCGGGCAAACCATTGCACCTAAATCAATCCAACAGGCTAAATCAGCTTAATCACTAAGTAAACATCATGGAAGATAAAGGGCCAAAAACTTCATCTTATTTGAAGTACAGTGGATTGGCCTTTCAGATGTTCTTTTTGTTAGGGCTTGGTTTGCTATTGGGGTCTTGGGCAGATAAGTATTTTGGACTGGAGGAGCCATACTTAGCGATGGCCTTCACCTTTACTCTATTGATAGGTTTTTTAGTGAAGCTCTACCTTGATGTGGTCAATGATAGAATCTGATCCTTTACTATGACATTTAGAAGATTCATAGAACTATTAGTTAGAATTTCACTTGGACTGATAGGATGGATGTTCTTAATGACGTTTGTAGACTATACGATGCAGACTATTTGGATCTATACATCATCTGTAAGTTGCTTTTTTATATTCTGCACCCTTATCTATTTTTATGCGCTTAATACATCCAAGTCAGATCAACTTTTTTCATTTAACAATGTAGTTTCTGCTTCGTTTTTAATAAAGATGATCATGTCTATTGGCTTGCTTATGTTGTATCAAAAGATTGTAAAGCCCATTGGTAATTCTTACATACTTCATTTTATAATTGTATACCTGGTCTATACTGCTTTTGAAGTGTTTTTTCTAACAAAGTTGGCTAAGTCATCTGAGTGATGATTCGTTCCAATGATTAGAATTATTACGTTTGAGTAACTTATCTGATACTGTGAAGCAAAGGTATCTAGGTGTATCACTTGCCTTGATAGGGGCTGTTCTATTTTCAACTAAAGCTGTACTTGTTAAGCTTGCATATCAGTATGATGTAGATGCGGTTTCTTTATTGATGCTGAGGATGATTATATCCTTGCCATTTTTTATAATTATAGGCTGGCAGACTTTGTATAAAGACAGGTCTAAAGGCACAGCACTTGTACAACATAAATGGAAGGTGATTCTTTTAGGATTGTTGGGCTATTATGTAGCCAGTTACTTAGATTTGGAAGGGCTTAATTATATAGATGCAAGTTTAGAACGGATCATTTTATTTATCTACCCGACTTTGGTTGTGGTTTTTTCTAATCTGATTTACAAGATACCCATTAAGAGGATTCAGATCTGGGCGATCGGATTAACATATCTGGGTATTATAGTCGCCTTCAGAGGCAATTTGCAATTTGGTGATTCATCTTTGATCATGACTGGAGCCCTTTATGTACTGGGCAGTTCGATCGCATATAGCATATACTTAGTAGGTACAGGTGATTTGTCAGGTAGGCTTGGGACGCGTATATATAATTCTGCTGCGATGACGGTAGCTGCCATAGCCATCCTTGTACATAACTACATTTTGAATGGTTTTAACTTGATGGACTTTTCTTACGAAGTGTATTTTTACGCTTTTCTAATCAGCATATTTAGTACAGTGCTGCCGTCTTATTTGATAGTAGAAGGAATTAGAATCATTGGTGCTAACAATAGTAGTATAATAGGCTCAGTTGGGCCGATTTCTACGATCTTGTTAGCTGTTATTTTCTTAGGAGAAAAGATCAGTCTGATACAGGGTCTTGGGAGTATAATTGTAATTGCTGGTGTGATAGTTATTTTGCTTTCTAAAGATACCAGGAAAGTATAAACCGATTGTTTAGTTTAAGTTTATAGTTGAAGATCTAAGAACAAGATGAGGGTTGAAACTTTTTTGAAATACTTGGCCATTTGCACTTAGTGCTTTGTAAAAATATTGGACAGCCTCTCTTCCCATATCTTGTGCGAATTGTTCCATCGTTGTAAGAGGTGGATTTAGATATTGAGAAACTTCCGCGTTGCTAAATCCTACAATGCCAAGATCTCTCGGTATATCCATACCTTTTTCTTTCGCGTATTGATATACACCTACCGCGATGTCATCTGTAACTGAAAAAATAGCACTTGGTGGATGTTTTAATGAGAACAACCGATGACATGCTTTATATCCTTCTTCAGCTCCTTCTTCTTTGTTATTAAAGTTACATATGTGAATGTAGTTTTCGTCTAAGATCAACCCATGATCTTTGATAGCCGCTCGGTATCCTTTTAGTCTTTCGTGTCCGATGGACCAGCTATCAGAAGATCCGATGTGGGCTATTGTCTTGTAACCACATTCAAGTAGATGTTGTGTAGCTCTGTATGCGCCATCAAAATCATTACAATTGACAAAATTGCCTTCATAATTGTCGTACATCCGATCTACGACAACTACAGGTATTCTTTTGTGAATAATGGGTAAGAGGTTTTTATCAAAATCACTATGCTTACTTGGCGCAAGAAGGATCCCTGAAACTCCATAATCAGAAAAGTCGTCTATTAATTTTTTTTCGCGATCTGAGTTGTGATGAGACTCACCTACTAAGACGAAGTAGTTAAGATCTTGGGCTTGTTCCATTATGCCTTGTAGCATTTTTGAGAAAAAGTTATGCTTCACATCTGGTATGATCACGCCTACGACATTTAATGTACTACTCTTCCGTAGAGAGACGGCTAGGTTGTTAGGCTTATAATCAATCTCTTTGGCTTTTGCTAAAACCCTCTCCTTAGTCAGTGCATTAATATCTGCTTTGTTATTGAGTGCTCTGGATACTGTTGTTATGGAGATATTGAGTGCTTTTGCTATGTCTTTAAGTTTGGCGCGTTGGGGCATTGTTAGAATATTACAACACATAATTACGAAAATTGTAAACGTTACCGTAAACGTTACCGTTAAATTCTGTAGGAATTATGTCTACGTTTTGATTCTGCCTTTAAAAATACTTGTTACATTGACTCAGCTTATCCTATCCAGATTAAGTAGGGTATAGAATTAGTGCAACATTCGAACGATTTCCTATTAAGAAAATTTATGGTGTCGTTTATAAGACTGTGAGATGTAAAGCAGCAGTAATCTTTCGCCACACGTATCTATGAGAACTATCTTGTGATTCGTAAAGTGTGATTGATCACGTGACAAAAGTGCTTTATGACATCTTAATGTTTTGCATAAATTTCTATATTCAGCCTTCGGATTGGATATGAAAGATTTTTTATTAACCGTTATATGAAAATGCTATCTATGAAAAAGTGCATGTTTTTAAGTTTTAAAAACTTGACGCTCACTGTCGTTTGTGCTCTTATGAGTACGATGATGATGGCTCAAGTTTCAGGTGTCGTTTCCGACGCCGAGACTGGAGAACCACTAATTGGTGCTTCAGTATTTGTCAAGGGATCTACAGTGGGTACGATCACTGACCTTGATGGATCTTACTCTATTGATGCAGCGGCTACTGACATTTTAGTTATCTCTTTTGTGGGATATACTGAGATTGAAGAGTTAGTTGGTTCGAGATCTACTATCGACGCTTCTTTGAGCGTAGGTGAGCTTCTTGGTGAAGTAGTAGTTACGGGATATTCTTCCCAAAGAAAAAGAGACATAACAGGTGCTGTATCTGTTGTCGACAGTGATGACCTTAATCAAGTAGCTGCAGCAAGTTTTACGCAGAAGCTTCAAGGTAAGGTATCTGGTGTACAGGTTTCTACTTCTGGTGAGCCAGGAGCTGGATCTTCTATCAGAATTAGAGGTGTCAGTTCATTCCAGAACAATGATCCTCTTTATATTATTGATGGAGTTCCGAGTACGGACAACTTTAACAATGGTATAAACGCCAATGACATCGAGTCAATTCAAGTATTGAAGGATGCATCTGCCGCTTCTATATATGGAGCACGTGCGAACAATGGAGTTGTAATTGTTACAACGAAAAAAGGAAAGCCTGGTAAGACGGTAGTTACTTACAATGCGAACTACGGTATTCAGAACCCAGTAGGTCAGTACAATCTTATGACTGATCCAGCGAAGTATTCTAACGTAGTGTGGGATGCATATGAAAACGCAGGCATTGAGATTCCTGCAGACGTTCCTTTTTCAGCAGGTAGAGGAGTAGTTCCTGAATATATCTATGCTGGTGACTACAGTGGATATCCTGGAAACAATCCAGTAAATGATGCTAACTATAGTTATCCTAACAACTTGATCATGAGATCAGGTGCTACGGATTGGTGGAATGAAACTTTTAAATCAGCACCAACAACAGAGCATACTTTAGGTATTTCTGGTGGAAATGAGCATGCAAGATTTAACGTAAGTGCAGGTTATTTAAACCAGCAAGGAACATTAATTGAGACTTTCTTTAGAAGAGCAAGTGTAAGAGCTAACTCAGAATTCAAAAGAGGAAAGTTCACATTTGGTGAAAACCTCTCAATTGCTCGTTCACAGTCAGTTGGTCAGTCTGGTGGAAACCAAAGTGAGCAAAATACAATGACTCAAATTCTTAAGCTCGGGTCTATCATACCTATTTATGATATCTCAGGTGAGAATTTTGCAGGTGGAAAAGCCAACGGATTAAGTAATGGATCTAACCCTGTAGCAAGACAGGTAAGAGCAAAAGATAACATAGGTACTTTTTATAAGATCTTAGGAAATGCATATGCAGGAGTAGAGATTGTAGAAGGCCTTAACTTTAGAACAAGCTTCGGAGTTGATTTCTTCAACAACTTTACACAAGGATTTAGCTTTCCTTCTTTTGAAAACTCAGAGCCAACTATTAACAATGGCTTCAATGAGCAAAATTCAAATGGCTTCAACTGGACATGGACGAATACATTGTCATATGATTTCAACATAGGCGATCAGCATGCTTTAACGGCATTTGTAGGATATGAAGCTATCAAGAATTCAGGAAGAACAATCGGTGGTTCTTTAGCGAACTACTTTACAGATGATATCAATGCTTGGTACTTGAACACAGGTCTTGCAGATCCAGGTTCAAGAAATGTATTCTCTAATGGATATTTTAATTCGATAGCTTCTGTATTTGGAAAGGTTGATTACGCATACGATGACAAGTACCTATTGAGCTTAACTGTACGTAGAGACGGTTCATCTAACTTTGGTCCTAACTTCAGATATGGTGTATTCCCTGCTGCAAGTTTTGGATGGAGACTTTCAGAAGAATCATTCTTGAAGGATGTTGATGTAATCGATGATCTTAAGTTGAGAGTTGGTTATGGAATCACTGGAAATCAATCTATACCAGGTGGTAACACAGTAAATAGATTTGGTGGAGGTCCAGGTAATTCCTTCTATGATATTACTGGTGCCAATACAGGTATCGTAACAGGTTATGCACTTACAGGTCGTGGTAATCCAGATTCTAAGTGGGAGGAGAACAAGTCACTTAACGTTGGATTTGATTTAGCGCTTAGCGGAGGAAAATTCAACTTCGTATTTGACTGGTACAATAGAACTACAGATGGACTATTGTTTAACCCTGCTTTACCTGGTCCAGCGGGTACTGCATCTGCACCATTTGTGAACATCGCTGAGATGGAGAATACAGGTGTTGATCTATCTATAGAATATAGAGACAAAATTTCTTCTGATGTTGGTTTCAATATTGGACTTAATGTTGGCCACTACAAGAATACTATACTAGCGATCGATGGTGAAAGAGAATCTTTCTTCCCTAATGGAACAGGAAGAATTGGTTTAATCAGATGGAATCCAGTTGGTGGATCTATTGGCTCATTCTACGGATGGCAGTCAGATGGACTATTTAGAAGCCAAGCAGAAGTAGATGCACATGCTGCACAAGATGGAAAGGCAATCGGTAGAATAAGATTAAAAGATCTTAATGGAGACGGTCAGATCAATGATGCGGATCTTGGTACTATAGGTAGCTATCACCCAGATCTAACATTAGGTCTTAACCTTGGTGTGAACTTTGGTAATGTTGATATCTCTGCTTTCTTCACAGGAACGATTGGAAATGATATTTACAACTATAATAAGTTGTTTGAAGTATTTAGATTCTTCAACTCTAACGTGAGTGATGATTTATTGGACAGAGCATTTCACCCAACAAACAATCCTGATGGAGACTGGCCAATCATAGATGAGGGAGATACTTTCAGTGAGAAGTCTACTGATTTCTATATTGAGAATGGATCTTATGTAAGAATGAGAACACTCCAAGTAGGTTATACTATACCAGGATCAAGTCTTGGAAATTCAGGTATTGGTTCTATAAGAGTTTATCTACAAGGACAGAACCTATTAACGCTAACAGGCTATGAGGGAATTGATCCTGAATTATCAAGTTTCAACGTTAATGGAAATAGCGACCAGAATGCAGGCTTTGACTTTGGAAACTATCCATCGAACAAAGTGATCATGTTTGGTGTTAATGCTACATTCTAATCAACAAAATAAAAATTTATCATAAATGAAAAATAATAGAATTTTACTAGGCTTTACGGCGATAGTGTTTGCTTCTATGTTGCTTTTCGCATGTTCTGATGACTTCCTCAACGCACCACCACAAGGGGCATTGGATGCAGGAACATTGGGTAACGAAACAGGAGTAGATGCTGCATTGATATCAGCTTATTCTATGTTAGATGGATGGGCTGAATCATGGGGAGCGGTTTCTTCTCCGTGGCCAGCATCAGGATCTAACTGGATTTGGGGAAGTGTCATGTCAGATGATGCTCACAAAGGTTCAGAAGCAGGTGATCAAGGACAGTCAGAGGAGATTGAGTTATTTACTTGGCAACCAGGTAATAGCTACTTCGATGACAAGTTCAAGATCCTTTACGAAGGTGTATCAAGAGTTAATGCAACTATTAACTTAATGAATAGTGTAGAAGGGTTAGATGCAGGTTTTGCAAGTAAGACACTCGCAGAAGCTCAGTTTCTACGTGCACACTTCCACTTTGATGCTTACAAGATGTGGGGTAACATACCTTACTACACAGAAGCAGATGTAGACTTTAGAAAAGCAAATGATGTTGCTCCACTTCCACTGATTATTGCAGATCTTGAAGCTGCGGCTGCTGCACTTCCTTTGACTCAGGGTCAAGTAGGAAGAGCAACTAAAGGAGCTGCTCAAGCATATTTAGGTAAGGCGAAGCTTTATGGAAAGGATTTTTCAGGAGCAAAAGCTGCACTTGATGCAGTAGTGAATAGCGGAGTATATTCTTTAAGCCCATGCTTTAAAGATATCTTCTCAACAGCAGGTGAAAATGGATCAGAGCATATATTCTCTATCCAAGCATCAGTGAATGATGGTACTTCAGAGGGACAAAATGGAAACTTCGGTGACAGATTGAACTTCCCTCATGGTGGTAGCCCATTTGGATGTTGTGGATTCCACCAGCCAACACAGAACTTTGTTAATGCACACCATGTAGATGAGAATGGTCTTCCGCTCTTGACTTCATTTAACGAAGCAGATGTAACTGATACAGATGTAGTAGATCCAAGATTGGATATTACTGTTGGCCGTAATGGTATTCCATATTATGGATTTGGAACTCATGAAGGAGCTTGGATTAGATCAAGTGCATTCTCAGGTCCATATAGTCCTAAGAAGTTTGCTTATGAGCCAGGAGAAGCAAGTTCAGTTGGTTGGGTATCTACTCAACTTAGTCCTGTTAACATGCCTATCATCAGATATGCTGACGTAATATTGATGCTTGCAGAGGCAGAAGTAGAATTAGGTAATCTTGAAAGAGCTCGTGAACTGACTAATATGGTTAGAACAAGAGCAGCAGGATGTGCACAGCAACCAGATGGTAGCTTAGGTGCACTTGAAACTGGTGCAGCTTCATACGCTGTTGGTACTTACGACGATGCATGGACTGATGCAAGTGTTGCAAGAGACGCAGTAAGATTCGAGAGAAGATTAGAGCTTGGTCTTGAAGGACACAGATTCTTTGATCTTAGAAGATGGGGTATCGCAGAGCAAGTGATGAATAAGTATCTTGATGAGGAGACTCCTAAGAGATCAGCTTATTTGACGCCAGCAGGAAGATACCAGTCACCTAAGAATGACTTATATCCACTACCTACAGTTCAGATAGAACTAAGTAAAGTAGAAGGAGAAGCGAGACTAGTGCAAAACCCTGGTTACTAATACCTGGTTTAGCTAAATTATATAAAGGAGCACTCGTTTTGAGTGCTCCTTTTTTGTTTGAATAGACGTGTTCTAGTAAGCGTTATAAAATCATTCATCTTACCTTTGAGTACATGTTAAAGAGTATTCCTTTCGTTCTATTTTTGGTGTTACTTGTTGGCTGTTCTGATGAGCCATCTAAGTCGATCATGTCAAATGATGGAGATGCTTTATTCGAGTATATCGAGCCAGAAAATAGTGGTGTAGACTTCATAAATAAAGTCGAAGATGGTAAAGACTTTAATGTACTTTCTTATCGCAACTTTTATAACGGTGGAGGCGTAGCTATAGGAGATGTAAATAATGACGGCCTCGATGATATTTACTTTACGGCTAATCTTTTACCGAATAGACTTTACTTAAACAAAGGTGATTTTACATTTACCGATGCGACTAACACTGCAGGTGTTTCAGGTAGTAGAGGATGGAGCACTGGAGCTTCTATGGTTGATATCAACGCCGATGGCTTTATCGATATATACGTTTCCAACTCTGGTGACGTCGCCGGTGACAATAAGAAGAACGAACTATTTATAAACAATGGCGATGGTACCTTCACTGAAAAGGCATCGGCCTATAACCTAGACAATGGTGGTTATTCAACTCATGCCAGCTTCTTTGATTATGACCTTGATGGGGATCTCGATTGCTATATACTCAACAATAGTTTTAAAGATCCAAGTAAGATAGATATATATAGTCGTACTCGAGAAGAAAATGATCCTTTAGGGGGAGATAAGCTGATGCGAAATGATGGCAACACTTTCACTGATGTTACAAAAGAAGCAGGTATTTACAGTAGTGCAATTGGATTCGGACTTGGCGTTTCGATTGGTGATGTCACTGGTGACAGATACCCAGACATTTATATAAGCAATGACTTCTGGGAGAGAGACTATCTCTACATCAACAATGGTGATGGAACATTTGATGAAGACCTTGGAGATCGTATGAGCATCTGCTCAGTATCAAGTATGGGGGCTGATATAGGTGATATCAACAACGATGGCTTGCAAGATATCTTTAGTACAGATATGCTTGCTGCTGACAATTATAGATTAAAGGCTATGACGCAGTTCGACCCTTTTCATCTGGAAGATATAAAATTTAGGTCGAGCTATCATTTTCAAATTTTGCAAAACTGCCTCCAGGTCAATACTGGCCAAGGAAACTTCAGAGAGACGGCTGCCATGAGTGGTGTATCTGCTACTGATTGGAGTTGGGGGGCATTGATGTTTGATTTTGACAATGATGGTTGGAAAGATATCTATGTGTGCAATGGTATCTATCACGACATCATGTATCTCGACTTCGCGAACTTTATAGACGATAAGGATGCGGTTAAGAAAATCGTTACTGAGAAAGGTAGATATGACTTTAGAGATTTCGTATCATATCTGCCGACCAACCCAATTGACAATTATGCTTTTGTCAATCAACGGAATCTTACTTTTAAGAATAAAGCAGAAGAGCTTGGGTTTAGAAATGAAGAATTTAGCAATGGCGCAGCATATGGTGATTTAGACAATGATGGTGATCTTGATCTCGTGATCAACAATGTCAATATAGCAGCCAGTGTTTATAAAAACAACAGTGACTTAAAGAGTAATCACTTCTTAGGTGTCGAGTTAAAAGAAGAAGATAGTAATAACAGATTGGCTATCGGAGCACAAGTAGAAATAGTATCAGCTTCTGGGAAGCAATCTCAAGAGCACTATATGAATCGAGGATTTCAAAGTAGTGTGGCACCTGGATTAGTATTTGGGTTAGGACAGAGTGAGGTCGTTGAATCTCTAACAATAACTTGGCCGGATCAGAGTGTTCAAGTGATAAACAACCCTCCGATAGATACCACCCTCACGATTGTCAAGTCTTCAGATCTTCCACTTATGGCGAAGGCAAACTCATCTGAAATACCCGAGGC
>CALHUZ010000571.1 GCA_938039305.1 uncultured Saprospiraceae bacterium | reverse complement strand
TTCTAAAACGCTTGTGATTAAATATGAAGACTTGCTTTTAGATGCAAAAAAAGAATTGTACAAAATACTCGAGTGGTACGACGTTGATGCTGAACACAAAGTTGATGACGTTGTTAAGAGATTTACTTTTAAAAATCAAAGTCAGCGAAACCCTGGTCAAGAAGACACTACATCATTTTTGAGAAAAGGTGTAGCAGGAGATTGGAAAAACTATTTCAGCGAAGAAACAGAAGAGTTATTTAGCCAATACTACGGTGATGCACTAAGAAGATACGAGTATGTATAAAGTGCTAATGGTATCAGAGGAAGGAAGAGGCGGCGGGCCTCTTGGTCGAATTAGAATGATGGCGCAGGAGCTTCAGAATGATATAGATATCACTGTTGTTGTTCCGAGCTCTTCAGAAAAGTATATTAATCGTCTGAAAAAAGAAGGAATAAAATTTTGCACCCCTAATCTGAATCCATTAACTACCGCCCCTTGGGGTTTTATAAAATATGTCTTCTTTTTTATACCTGAGATAGTCAATCTGGTAAGATTGATTTCAAAACTAAAACCAGATTTAGTTCATGCTAACGGTTCTTGGCAATTCAAAGGTATTATAGCTGCGAAGTTGATGGGTGTAAGATCCATATGGCATATGAATGACACTTATCAGCCACGAATCGTAACACGATTTTTCAACTTGCTAGCGGTTTTTCCTGATGCCTATATTTATGCGTCTAAGAGAACTCAAGAATATTATGAAAGTATTTCTCCCAAGCTGAAAAAATGCGAACAGACGAAGGTCATAGCAGCACCTGTAGATCGATCATATTTGATATCTCAAGCAAGAACAACTAGAAGATCAAAGGCCATTCGGTTTCTAACTGTTGGATATATAAATAAATGGAAGGGTATAGAGTTAACTATTGCGGCGGCGAATGAACTGAGAGATTATGACATAACTTTCGACGTAGTGGGTCCCATTCTTGAAACAAGGAAAATATTTGCTAACAAGCTGTATAAGCTTATTGAGGAACTGGATGTCCGAACAGTTTCGTTTTTAGGATATCGTAAAGTTGATAAGACCCTCTTCGAAGAGTATGATTACTACTTGTGCTCATCTATTAAGGAGGCTAGCCCTATGGCTGTGTGGGAATCATTATCTGCAGGACTTCCCCTTGTTAGCACTGAGGTAGGTGATGTTGCGGAGATCATACGCCATCATGAATGTGGTGTGTTATCGGTTGATTACAATGGTGCTTCATTAGCAGAAGCCATAAAAAAAATTCTTGAGGTAAGTGATACAGAGTATCATGATATGTCTAAAGGGGCTTTAGAAGCATCTATGTTTTTTGATAAGGAAGAAGTTGCTAAAAGTTATCTTAGCTTTTATACACAAGTGATAAGTGAAACCTCCCATTAAGCTCTGTATTGTAAATCGAAACTACCCTCCAAAGAGTGGGGCTACTGGTTTCTTTGCTGCTCAATTGGTAAGGGCATTGAGTAGACAAGCTAAAGAGATTAAGTGCTGCATTGTATCAACAGGGAGTTTTAGTGAGACTCAAGAGTTAAAATATGTCAAGAGTCTTTATGAGGGCAAGAACAAGTTTAGGAGACTATTAGCCACCTATGTTGAAAGCTATAGATTATTGAAGCGGGCGAAAAAGCTTAAGGCTGATGTTTATATAGTTATGACGGATCCTCCGTTTTTGAATTATTGGGCAAGCAAGTTGTTAAAAGAACAAACGTGGATTTCATGGACGATGGATTTATATCCAGAGGCCTTTGCGGCAAATGGTCTTATATCCAAGAGTAGTTTTCTATATAGACTGTATTGTAAGAGAATTAAAAAAGGGCCTCCATCGCATTTGCTTTGTCTAGGTAAGCATCAATATGAATACCTTGAAAGAGAACACTATCAAAATGTACAAAGCACAGTACTTCCTATAGGCTTGAGAAACCTTAGCCTTTCCAACGAAAAACCAAGCATAGGAGAAAGCACAAAAGACAAGAATGTAATCACCTTTGCCTACGTAGGAAGTATTGGTGAAGCACATGATGCCGAGGCTTTAGTGTCTTTTATTAAAGAGCTAAACCGTGAGGCTCATGCAGTAAAAATATCTTGCCGGGGGGCGAAGTCTAGTTTGGTTATTTCTGAATTAGAGTTGTGTAGGTATGTAGAGATTATTGATTTCATGACGGAAGAAGATATGTCAACCGTAGATATTCAAATCGTCACACTGCTAAATACATGGACGCATATATGTGTGCCATCTAAGGCCCTTAGTGCTTTAGAATATAATAGTGCAATTGTATTTTTAGGCTCTGGAGAAAGCGATACATGGCAATATGTGTCTACAGCTGCATGGAGAATAACAAAAGATAGTGATACATTGGATCTTATAAGAGATCTCGAAATTGGTTTGTTAGAAGAGAAGAAAGCTCAAGCAAAAGTTTTGAGGGATCAATTGAAAGTAACATATAAAGAAGCAGTAGTTGATTTAACTGAGGTAATAACCTCTCTACAAAAAGAATGATGAAGAAAGTACTTAAATATGGTTTGGGAGGATTGTTTGTTTTGATCTTATTAGGTCTGCTGGCACTTAGATTATTCGTGCATGAGTCAGCACCAGAGAAGATAGAAAGTGCAGACGCAGAAGCTAAAGCACAAATGATGCTATCTGCTATTAATAAGGCTGCTTGGGATACGCTTCCATATATCTCCTGGACCTTTGCTGGCAGAAATGATTACATATGGGATAGAGTAAGAAATGATGCTATTGTGAAGTCGGGCGACGTCATAGTACATCTTGATCCAGATGAAGTAACAGGAAGAGCGTTTCTAAACGATGTTGAACTTGAAGGAGAAGAAGCTAACAAGGCGGTTCAGGCAGCATGGTCAAACTGGTGTAATGATATGTTCTGGCTGAGCGCCCCATACAAAATCAAAGATAAAGGAGTAGAACTGTCAATAGCCAAAGACGCAGATGGTAAAGAGGGCCTCTTAGCAAGTTATACTTCAGGTGGAGTAACTCCGGGAGATTCTTACTTGTGGTTTTTAGATGAGACAGGTTTGCCTACAGGATATAAAATGTGGGTTGGTATTATTCCTCTCGGTGGTGTTTATACGTCATGGGAAGATTGGAAAACTTTAGAAGGAGGCGCTAAAATTGCTACAATGCATCAAGGTAGTGTAGACGCATTAAAAATTCCAATTACAAATCTCAAGGCTGGAGATAGTTGGAGTGACTTAGGCTTAGAAAAAAGCCCTATCAACTTATAGGTTGGCAATTCTCTGCTTCAGTTTTTCAAATCGGGAAGTAGCAGAATCACTTGATGCACCCAAAATAAAGGCTTGATTAAGACTTTCTTGAGCTGCATTCTTTTTGTCTAAATTAAACAACACAACCGCTTGTGTATAATAGTACTCTGAATTAGTGTCATGTAGAGTTATGGCTTGGTTTATTAAACTTAAATCTTCGGAAGCATGTTTAGTGGCATCAGATCTACTAGATCTTATTGCCACAAGCTGGTAAAGAACTTCGTGATTATTGGGGTTCACATTTTTTATATAGTCTGAAGCGACTTTTATATATTCTAAAATCAACCCTTCTGTTAGTCTTTTATTGAGGAAGAAAGAATAGGCTCTTTCCGTAGCTGATGATGAATCAAGATAGGAAAAGAGTCTGATTGTTTCACTAAGACTTGGTCGTGGAAACCCGTGTTCTAATCTTTCATTTACTATGAAAGAGAGATTTTCATTAACTCTGTCTGTTCCAAATTCTTTTTCAAATAGCCCTTTGTTGTTGATGAAATATTTGAACAATTCAGAGTTGACATCACTTAGAAAGTCAAAAATGAATTTTAAATTCTTTTCAGTTGACCAGTCTTCTTGAGTTGATAAGTATTTTTGAACAACTTCATCATGTTTCCCATCCATGAGTTGCAAATGAAGATATGCTTCGTGGTACATAATATGTGGTCGCCCACTAGACATTCTCGCGTCAAAAACATATAAAACCTCTTCTTTGTCTTTTGGGTTATAGTCTTCATAAGCCGGTTCTCCAATTTCGTCTCCTGATTCTGAAAATGGACTATTATTTAGAGTCGAAACTGGTAAATTATTAATTCCTCTTACTGCATCTTTTGCATAACTAAGAAGGTCAGGTCCAGAGACAAGTCGATCTATTTTGGACTGTACTTCTCCGTCTTGATTAATTATAAGTAAAGTAGGCAGCCAAACAACACCATATTTTTTTAATATTTCTTCTCCATAGGGCCCATCCATGTCAATTTTGACATTGATAAAATTTTCATTAAAGAAAGAAGCCACTTCATGCTCTTTAAAAACCTTGTCCATTATTTTACATGGAGCACACCAGGCTGCATAAGTATCAATAAAAATCAGTTTGTCACTGGATTTTGCCTTAGAAAGTGCTTTTTCCAACTTTATGTTTTCAAATCTAATGCTAGCATTTAGAGAAAAAGTGCAGAGCAAAAGAACCGCAATAGAAAACAAAAATCTATTAGATGAAAAAGCTCTCAAGGCTACTTAGTTTCTAAATTGCTGATCCACTCTTCTATTTCTTTTCGGGACCTTGGGTCGTTCGTTTGCTCAAGAGCCTTTTTTGCATTCTTTACAGCCTTTTTAGACTTGTTATTGGCTAAGAGTATTTTAGAATAAGTAAAAAGGTATGAGGCATCATCTGATTGGTCTGCTGCCATTTTTGCAATTTTTTCAGATGACTGCACAACAGAGTTATCAATAGATCTATAAAGCAATAATTCATTGCAAAGATCATGAAGACGTTCAGGATCCTTTCTAGCAATTTTATTTGCAATATTAAGAGCTGCTTCGTTGATCATTGAAACATTTGCACTCGCCTTTCCGTATTCATAATCTGCATTGAATTCAAAATTCCTTGCTTGAGATTTGAGGTGTGCACTCATGTTTTCTTTAGCTTCAGTAAGCAAGCTTGGAGATTCAAATTCGATTGCATTGCTTATGGTCTTCCAACAAGCATCTTCTATTTTCTCGCTCACTTTGTCCGCCCCAACGATTGCTTCAATCTTACTTCGTTCTTTTATAAATAGCTTAAACAGACGAGAGTCAGAAGTTGTCATTGCTTCATAAAGGAAGTTAGCGCGCTGCTCATCAGTAAAGTCTTTCTTTTCTCGTAAGTAGTCGTTAGCCACCTTAAGGCTAGACTTATTAGCATTGTTAAGTGCTTTCACATATTTAAAAACAAGATCATAGTCTCTGTCACCTTTTTCATAAAGCTCTGCGAGATCTCCACTTCTGTCATAAGAGCCTGCGATATCCTGACCAATGGAAAGGAACTGTTCAACACTTTTTCCACCGACAACCCTTTTTAAAAGCTCCCCTTTTTCATTAATATAAAATAGAGTTGGGTATGCAGAAACCGGAAATTTATCACCGAAGGCACGACCTTGCGGCTTTTCCATATCTAACTTTAGAGATATAAAAGCTTGATTATAGTATTCGCCAACTCCTTCATCG
>CALHUZ010000570.1 GCA_938039305.1 uncultured Saprospiraceae bacterium | reverse complement strand
GCCTTGATTTACACCAATCGTTACATTGATCTGCTGAGCTGCTACCTCACTAATCAAAAAAGAGAGGGTACAGATAGCATAAATGATGAGGCTTCTTTTCATGATTTCACTTTTGTAAATATGGTGAGATGAATAAGTGATAAATATAATCAAGAATTATCTGGTATAGATGTCCGCACTAATAACACTTGATGAGGAACATCATAGATTAAATAAATATCATTGCAGTATGAATCCAAGTCATCACAAATGTATCATCATCGGCAGTGGCCTTTCTGGTCTTGTTACAGCCTATGAGCTTACCAAGAACGGTCATTCGGACTTTATCATCTTAGAAGGACGTGATCGCATAGGCGGTAGGATATGCACAAATGAAGGGATTGATTTAGGGGCGACGTGGTTTCAGGATCATCATTCAGCATTATCAGAATTAATAGATGAGTTAGGTGTCCATCGCTTTCGACAATTCAACAAAGGTCGCAGCATCTTCATTTATAGCTCGATGGCTCCCGCCCAATACTTTGAAAATGACCCGAATACTCCATCAGCTTTTAGAATTGGAGGAGGCTCAGTAGCTTTGATAGAAGCACTAAGGTCAAAAGTGGCAAATAAGATATTAACCGGCAAAGCTGTTCTGAACATAAGCCTTAAGCAGGATGGTCTGATCTCAATTGAAACAAGTAGTGGTACTTATACATGCGATTCAGTTGTACTCGCCATGCCGCCTCAGTTAGTCACTGGCATCATCATAACACCTTCCCTTTCGGAAGACATCCAGCATGCTTTGACATATACGCACACTTGGATGAGCAATGCCATCAAGGTAGGCATCAATTATAAAAAGCCTTTTTGGAGAGATAAGAATCTATCTGGCATGATGATCAGTCACATCAGTCCTGTTATAGAGCTGTATGATCATTCAGACATAGAAGATCAATCTTACAGCCTTATGGGTTTTGTAAACGAGGGACTAAGGGACGAGACAACTGAAAATAGAAAAAAGAGAATCCTTACATACTTATCTAAGCATTTAGGAGAGAAAGTTTACCAATATGAAAAGTATTCAGAAAAAGACTGGTCACAAGACCAATTCACGTCAAGTGAGAAATTGAAATCAATTTATATCAGTCCGAGTTATGATAATCCTATCTGGGAGACGAGCATCTGGGAGGACAAATTAATACTTGCCGGAGCTGAGACATCGACTGTACACGGAGGCTATATGGACGGAGCAGTTCTAAGTGGGAAGACTGCAGCGCAAAGGATACTAAAAAAGTTCATATAGGAAGAAAGCTAATTTGCCACTTTCTTCACACTCCACCTACTCAGCCACTTATATAAAATCGGCACAACGAGTAAAGTCAAAAACGTCGAAGAAATCATTCCTCCTATAATTGTCCAACAGAGTGGTGACCACTGATTTGTGGATTGAATAGTAAGAGGCACCAAGCCAAGTATCGTTGTTAATGTAGTCAAGATGATCGGTTTAAACCTTCGAATGGAGCCTTCGACTATAGCATCCTTAAGACTAATATCTTCCTCAGATCTTAATTGGTTGATATAGTCTACTAAGATGATTGAGTTATTGACCACAATACCTATTAAACTGATCAATCCTACAAATGCAAAAAAGGAAAATGGCCACCCTGAAAGATACAATGCGAAGATGCTTCCACATGCGGCAAGTGGTATGGCTGCAAAAACAATTAGAGGTTGTAGAATAGATCGAAACTGCAAAACAAGAACTGCAAAGATCCCTATCATAGCAAGTAATAGTACAATTCCCAAACTGCCAAAAGTAGCTTGTTGTTCTTCATATTCGCCACCGACTACATAACTATATCCACGTGGCCAGTCCATAGCTTCTAAGCCTACAATAACATCCTCTGTTCGAGCTAATGTCTCATCTAGGTTAATCACACTACCAGTGACACCTATATATCGATTGCCGTTATAATGTGAGAATGCTGCGGGGCTTGAAGAAAAAGCAATTGATGAAATATGATGAAGTGGAACTGAACGCCCTACTCTATTTGTAATGTATATCTTATAAAAATCTTCTATTCCTATTGTATCCTCATCCTTCATTCGGACCACTATATCATAGGTCTCATCATCAGATAGAATAGTTTCATCTATTTTTAATCCATTGAGACTTGCCCTTACGGTGCGATCAAAGTCTAATTCTGAAATCCCTATAAGTCCCGCTTTCTCTTTATCCAATTGAAAAGTCAACTCGGTCTTATTTCGAGACATCGGATTCTGAATGTTAATCACATCATCCGTGCTGACAAATATAGACTCAACCTCACTTGCCAGATCTGAAAGTACATCAAGATCTTCGCCAAATATTCTGATCTGAATAGGAGCGTCTACTGGCGCACCATTCTTTAACTCCTCAACTGTAATTTCTGCAGCTGGCCACTCACTAAAAGATGATCTCAAACTTGAGATAGTTTTGTAAAATGATTCAGGCGACCATTCCTTTAGATTAACTAATAGCTGACCATGGGCCTTGTTAAAATTTCGTGGAATCCGATTATAGTACACCTGCGAATTACTGTTTCCAATATTAGTCGCATAGTTTTTAACGATATCCAAAGAATCCAATAAGAACTCTACATAATCTGTTGACATTTCTGTAAATGCCATACTCGATCCTTTGGGAGCATTGACATCGATTAGCAAAACAGGCTTATCTGCAGTTGGAAAGAAGCTCACTCCAACTTGCGGAGCAACTACTTTAAAACTAAAGGCCGTCAATCCCAATGCAAGCAATACTACAACAAACCCATACTTCAAAGACACATCCAGCACTGGCTTGTACATCTTAAAAGACAAGAAGTGAAATATCTTATCCGCAAGTGATGGCTTTTTGACTTTATCAGTAAGAATCCAATTAGAAAGAATGGGAGAAAAAGTCAGTGCGAGTATCAAAGATATGACCAGCGTGAAAATAACGGTAAGCGGAAGACTTCTTAAAAATAATCCAGCCCCCTCTCCTAATTGTGTCAATGGAAAGAAAGCAAGCAAAGTGGTCACTGTACTACTCGCAATAGCAAGCCCTACTTCCTCAGCTCCGGCAATAGATGCTTCCCTTTTAGAATAACCTTCGCGGATCATCCGTGTGATA
>CALHUZ010000569.1 GCA_938039305.1 uncultured Saprospiraceae bacterium | reverse complement strand
TTCTTTTCTAGCTTCGATAATTCACTCGCTTGAGGTGTCTGAACCGCCACTTTCAGTGAAGCATCTCTTAGTACTGTTACAACCATAAAGAAGAACAGTAGCATGAAGATAATATCAGGCAATGATGCCGTAGATATTTCTGGCTTGGCTTTACTTCTCTTTTTACTAAACTTACCCATAGCTTCTGATTTTATTCTTCACCAAATTTCGTAGGCTCTGCCTCGGATAACTTCTTAGGGATCATATCCTTAACAACTTGCCTTTGCTCTCTTGTCAGGAATTCATAGTCCTTACCGAACCGTTGATTACCTGCTTCATCTCTTAACTCATTATAGGCCGCTTCGACTTCATTGAATACAGCTAGATAGACGCCATACTTGGTACCTCTATCATTCTTAACTGATACAATGGCATCTTGAGAGGTCTCCGACAAGTCTTCTCTTCGATTAGGGTTAAGGATAAACTCCTTAATACCATCTTTAAGTTGCTCTAACTCTTTAGGCTCACCTCTAACCAAAAGGTCGTTGTTCGCATTAACGAGTATTGAGTAGACATTACGTGTCTTAAACTTAAGTACCGGTGGTGGTTCTTCAGACCATGGTGGTAGATTAACCAAGATTCCCTTGTCTTCGACGATAGTTGTCGTTACAAGAAAGAATATCAGCAACAAGAAAGCAATATCGGCCATAGAGCCAGCATTGATCTCATTGGACATTCTGTCCTTTACGCTCTTCTTAGCCATTACTTAAATAAGTTATAAACTTCAGCAAGTATCATAGAAGCAAAAGCTAACCCTCCTAAGGCTAATGTGGTCATAATACCACCGCTTATAAGCTTACTTACATTCTCACCGACGTCAAATTTATCCAATATAGGACCCATAAATGCATCTTCAGCTCCAGATGATGAAGAAGAATAAAGGGCAAAAAACGCTACACCGATTACAACCATTCCTATGATTCCTTTCATAGATTGCTTTGGCGCAGAAATTAACTGCCATAATCCGAACACCACTGCTAATAGCAGTGCTAATCCGATCAATCCGGCTGTTAAGTATAGTCCTGGATTAAAGAAGTCAAAAGTTTGACCTGGGTTATCCTTCATGATCTGATTTAAATCATCTCCTAAAGAATATCCACTGCTTCCTAATCCGCTAAATATAGATCCGAGGAAAATGGCAACAACCGCTACTCCCAATATGATGGCAAAGAGTTGGCCTTTTTTCGCTAGTAATTGATACATATCTTAAACTTTAATTGTTATAAAATAGTGACAACTACTTGAACACTTTATTTCTTGACATTACGTCCACAAGACCTATAGAGGCATCCTCCATCTTGTTGACGATACCGTCAATCTTCGATATAATATAGTTGTAAAAAATCTGCAAAATAATGGCAGTAATCAAACCGAATACTGTCGTCAAAAGTGCCACCTTAATACCACCGGCAACTACTGAAGGTGAAAGATCACCTACTGCTTCAATTCTGTTAAAGGCTTCAATCATACCGATTACCGTACCCATAAATCCAAGCATGGGAGCAATTGCTATGAAAAGTGAAATCCAAACAAGGCCTTTTTCAAGAAGTCCCATCTGAACACTACCATAAGACACAATAGCCTTTTCAACAGCCTCTGGGCCATCTCCTGAATTTCTTAATCCTTCATAAAGAACCGCAGCGGTTGGTCCAGGTGTAGACTTCGCTACTTCCATAGCACCAGATACATCATTGTCAGCAAGTCTCTCATCGATTCTGCTTAATAACTTGTCTGTGTTAGTGGTTGCAATATTAAGTGTGATTATTCTTTCGATACAGAATGCCAATCCTAAGATCAAACAAACGAGTACGAAACTCATGAACTTCCAGTTACCTGATATGAAGTTCTCTTTCAACATCTGAAATCCAGTTGTTGTAGACTCTCCTTCTTGGGCAAGCACGTCAAGAGCTCCAAAATATGAAGCACCTATAAATACTATCGCCAAAGCAATTACTTTACGCATGGTCAGCTTTTTTTTATACAGTTAATAGTTATTGAATTCTTATTTGAATGCTCAAAATAGAAAGTTTTATGAAACAAGAAGAAACGCGCTAACTATTTTTTTCGATGATTATTTTCCTTACACAAATCATTTTTCCTTCCAAAATAAAACAACTTTTTATTTCATTTTTCTCCCTTCTTAACACATAATGCTTTGTGATGAAAGCAAATTCTATACAAATAGATGCCAAATCACTTCATATGGTTGTTTGGATCATGTTTGTTCTACTGTGATTCATACCCAATAGATTACTTTCTTCCAAAATCAGCCGGAATCTCTCCCCATTTTGACGTTTCCCATTTTAACACTTTATTCTTCCAAGTATGAGTCTTAACCCACTTTTCAGCCCTTTCTAGTAAATCGAAAAGCACTCCATTATTGTGCTTTCTGGCTAAAGTAGTCTTCACTTTTTTATTCCTTAACCAACTCATAGCAGTTCGCGAATCTGAATAAATCGGCATATCAAGAAGATTAGACTGCTGCAAGAATGCCAGTCCATGAACCAATGCTAGGTATTCACCCACGTTATTTGTACCCCATTGATATGGTCCTTTCTTAAATACTTCAACACTATCCTTAGTCCATACACCTCTATACTCCATCACTCCTGGACTACCACTACAAGCGGCATCAACACAAAAACTCTCCCAGATCACCTCACTCTGGTCTATAGTGCGTATGACCTTAGGTGATTTGTTAGCACCTATGTGGTCTCTTAAATCATCTCCAAATGCGGCCTCTGCCTCCTCTTTAGTTGGAAAAGACTTATACTTTGCTCCTGGGTATCCCTTTATCTGGGCATTACAAGTATCCCAAGTGTTGTATATACCTGGCTCTGAGCCTACCCAAACCACATAAAATTTTTGCTTTTTCTTTGCCACTGATTACTAATTTACACCCATGACATTTATAGATACGCACGCTCACATATATATGGACCGCTTTGAAGAGGACCTCGACAAGGTTATCCATAATGCTGGACTATCTTATGTCACACAGATATTAATGCCCAATATAGATGTCTCATCTATGAAACGCGTTATGTCTACTCACGAACGTTTCCCAGAGGTGTGTAAACCTATGGTAGGCTTGCATCCTTGCTCTGTTAATGAATCTTGGGCAAAGGATCTCAAAGCGTTAGAGGCGTACCTCGATTTAGACAGTATCGTTGCTATAGGAGAGATAGGCATAGATCTTTATTGGGATAAAACATTTGGCGAAGACCAAGAAAAGGCATTTATACATCAGATCAATTGGGCCAAAGACCTCAACCTTCCAATCGTCATACACTCCAGAGCAGCCATCGACATTTCCATAAAAATAGTTGAATCACTTCAAGATGGAAATCTTCAAGGAGTATTTCATTGTTTCGACCAATCATTAGAACATGCAAAACAAATAGTAGACTTAGGGTTCTTTATGGGCCTCGGTGGTGTAATAACTTATAAGAAGAATAAGGAGATCAGGTCGGTAGTCAGAGAAATACCATTGTCATCATTTATATTAGAGACTGACGCTCCTTTTTTGCCGCCTGTGCCATATAGAGGAAAGCGGAATGAAAGTAGCTACATACCTATAATCGCAAAATGGGTCTCAGACATAAAAGATATCAGCATAGACGAAGTGGGGAAAATATCAACCGAAAATGCCAAAGCTCTTTTCAGCCTATAGTGGTATTTATGTTAGGAGAATAAGTTAATTTCGCGGCCTACCAAGGAGAGGTGTCCGAGTGGCTTAAGGAGCACGCTTGGAAAGCGTGTGTGCGTGTAAGCGTACCGAGGGTTCGAATCCCTCTCTCTCCGCAACTTATTTGATTATGAACCCGCGTTTAGCGGGTTTGTTATTTCTGGGAGATTACGATGCAAGCTTGCTTGTAGGAGTAATTGATTGGAAATGACAAAGAAGACGAAGTCTCATCATAATGAAATAAGTTGTGCGACTACCCCCATTTAGGGATCGCGTAGTGAAATGGAGCAATCCCTCTCTCCGCAAACTATTACACAATGAACCCGCGCTCAGCGGGTTTGTTATTTCTGGGCGATTACGATGCAAGGCCAAGCGGGTTTGTCATTTAGGATTATAAAACTTCAGCTTATAGTCAGCGCTGGTTTTCCCTTTTTTAAGTTGATCCAACTTTCTGCCAAGCAACCTTCTTTTAAGAGGTTTTAGCTTTTGGGTAAATAAGACACCTTCGATATGGTCATACTCATGCTGAATGACTCTAGCATCCATACCTTCGAAAGTCTTTTCATGCGTCTTGAAATTTTCATCTTGATATCTAATAGTGATCTGCTCTTGACGTTCCACATCCCCCACTATTTTGGGTATGCTTAAACATCCTTCTTCATAAGCCCAAAATTCGCCTTCTTCTTTCAATACCTCTGCATTGATAAAGACTTGCTTAAATCCTGGTTCGTCATCTCTTTCCAACTGTATCGTATCAACGAGAAAAAGTCTTATTGGTAATCCAATTTGTGGAGCTGCAAGACCAATTCCTTTAGCATTGTACATCGTCTTCCACATATCTGCAATCAACTTAGGTAGCTCTGCATAATCAGATTCAATCTCAGAACATACTTTTTTTAATACGGGATGTCCGTATGCTATAATCGGCAATATCATTGGCTATCAATAAATTCTTTTAAAATCAAGACAGCGCTCATCTTATCGACGTTCTCTTTCACTTGTCTTTGTTTTTTCTTCACTCCCAAATGTACCATCATTTGACGAGCTCTTTTAGAGGTGAAGGCCTCATCAATAGTATGAAAATTGACATCAGAATACTTTACTTCTAATTGACCTTTTAGCTTAACTACTTTAATCCCAATGGTAGTTAGATTTCCATCGCTATGTGTTGGCAAACCAAACACAACATCAGTAACACCAGAGTCTATCAATCGAGCTTTGAGTTCGTCTTCAAGTTCTACAGTAGGAACAGTCTTTAATGGATTGATTGATATCTGCAGTTCATCTGTCCAAGCCAGGCCTGTACGCTTCCCTCCATAGTCGATAGATAATATTCGCCCCATATAGTAGCATTAATGCTCCGCGCGGTTAAAAAAGTTCCGAAATAAAAAAGGCCCCCTCCGCCTATGCGGAGGAGGACCTCATCCCAAAAACAGTAAACTCTTTTAAGTATTTGTAATTATCTTATCTCAATACAACCATACTCTTAGTAGCGCGGAACTCATCGGTAGCAAGTGTATAGTATACTACACCCGATACTGGAAGTTCTTCTTTACTAATCTTTATGTAATTGTTGCCTTTGTCGAAAGAGCCTGTGAATTTTTTGATTATTCTACCTGTTATGTCACTTACTGTCAAAGTTGCATCAGATGCACTTGGCAGATAGAAGCTGATTTGAGTAGTCTCAGCAAACGGGTTAGGAATATTTTGTTGAAGAGCGAACTGTCCTTCGTTAGTCTTATTTTCAAAAATCAAACTAAGTGATGACGTTTCTAAATCTTCATTGTAGATTTCTGAATCGTTGTTTCCAGTTTCAATTCTGACTACATCAGAAAGACGACCATCTTTCTTTGCATGGAATTGAATAGTAAAGAGTTCTTCTCCTGACTGTATCGCTTGAGCAACATAGTCACTCCAGCTAAATTGTACTAAGCCATCTTTAGCTTTAATACTTCCTACATGCTCACTTCCAATCTCAATACCACCGGCATCAATACCAGTAAAAGTCATCACTGCTGGATCAAAAGCGACTGCCATTTGCAATCCTACTGACTTAATTAGTTCTGACGCTGACAACTGCATATCAATCATTTCGCCTTTGGCAAATGTCACATCCTTAGAAACAAGATTATAAGTAGATCTGCTTCCTGCCACTATGCTTGCTGCCTCAACTGAACCATTGACATCACCAACTTTCAACCCTATGAAGTCTATAGCCATATCAGACTCAAGTCTGCTTATATCATAAGCCTCACTTAGATTATCATTAAGTGGGAATTTAGGATCTAAGAATTTATAATTCTCATCTATGAATCTCCATGACTCATTATTAGAGAATGATTCTTTATATCCGAGTATCACACTTCTAAGTTCTACAAGATCGACAGCCGTAACACGACGGTCATTATTTATATCTGCAGCTAATATGCGATACGGTGTTTCTAATTCTGACATACCTAAGATGTATCTCTGTATCAGTACAAGGTCAAGTGTACTTACACCATTGAGATAATCATCTGAACTTGTAGGATCGATCTTATAAGATCCACCTTGTGGCATTGCTGGGAAAGCATAGTCTCCTCGATCATTAGTCATCGCTGCATCTATAGGCAGTGCTGCCCCATCTGCTCCTCTCAATTCTACAGAGATGTTAGGTAGACTTTCCTTCTGCTCGTTATGAATATTTCCAGTTACAAAAGCTGATGTAACACTGTTACAAACATTGCCATTGTCTTGGATTTTAATATTTACAGTAGTGTAATCATAAATGAGATTTCCATCTCCTGCATCAAAGTATACAAAGTAGTTAACTGGAACTCCGTCCTCTCCTACATCCGCACAACCAAATGTAATAGCAGAAGTTGCAATACCGAATCCACCGTCATCTCTTGTTCCGACATCAGAAACTCTAACCATGCTCATGGAAAGATCTTCTCCACATGGTCCAACACTCTTTCCATTGTCAAGATCTGCTGCCCAAACTTCTACCATAGGACCACTGTTCATAAGAACTGTAGTTATATCTATTGCAAAAGGAGTAGGCTTCTTCACGTTGACAACTGTAAAGTTTTGAACACACTGTGATATGTTTCCACATCTATCGCTAACAAACCATGTGATTCGGTGAGTACCTATAGCGTAGTTAGCTGTATGTGTCGCCTTACTTGTCTTATCACCTGTCTCAGAAGATACGATGATCGGATCATTTTCAAATGATTCATATACACCATCACCATCTAAGTCAGACTCTACCCGAGCGGTCCAAGTTTGGTCTCTACCTTCTGTACACTCATCAAATCCAGTTGCCATCAACATCACCTGTCCTTCAGTACAATCTGTTATTTGAACTGCATCATCTCCCGTCAGATCCTCCGAACAAGTTATGGTCGGCCCGTCAGGGTCATTAACTTTTATAATCTGTCTGAATGTTCCAACTACATATGGATCTCCTTCTGTTGACTTACACCAATCAATAACTGTAAATGTTCTAACTATTTTAAAACATGCATCAGACTCCTGATCCTGAGTATTGAATAGGAAGAGTTGATTTTCAGTTGATACTCCAAGTTGACTACATCTTACTTGAACATCATTGATGTTAGGACTTCCAAAACTCTCATTGATAATCTCATCAGGAGTCATACAACCAATTAGTGTTGTGTCTCTCACAGTAGAGAATAAATCCTCAACTTCTAAAACTGCATCACCTTCGATTCTAATAACCTGACGACATATTCTAACAGCCCTTCCTGTCTCATCTGAGAATATATCTCTTCTAATTGTTCCGAATCCACATGAATTGATATTTGTGAAAATTTTCACAGAAATATTCGGAATACTACAATTATCGAAAATCGTTCCGTCAACATAATCCGTTGTTGCTGAACTAAGGATATACTCATCAGGAACACCAAATGACTTTTGATTTCCAGATAGTACGATACTACCAAAGAATGCACTTAATGGATCGTTAGCAATATCATCATATGACGCATCATATGTCGGCAGTATAAAATTGCAATCTATAGTTATATTCGGTAGACATGTGATGACCGCAGGGTTCTTATCCTGAAGCTGAACAAATGTCATACATCTATTTGTATTGCCACTCCCGTCAAATGCTCTTACTTCAACCATAACTCCATCATCACCTTGATTAGCGATATCTGCACAACAGAAATCAACAAAAGGTGAACAAAGTGTCTCAGTGCTCAGATATGCTACACTTCCTCTCGTATAAGAAGATGAAGAAAAGTCTCTATAACATGCATCACCTGAAGCGGCTCTCGCCTGAAGTGCATCGTTGAACACATTAAATGGAACCTCACCATCATTGTTAGAATCAAGACTATTGAATAATTCTAAATCATCCATTCTTGTCACACAGACCCTTTCAAGATCACACTGATCATACGTACCGTTGTCAATAGACGTTACTGGCAAGCGCACATCACCATCTCCTGAAATTCCAATTACCAGGAATTCTTTACAGATCACAACAGGTGCTGTATCATCAGTAACCGTAACCTTAGCTGTATCCATAGCTTGGTTTCCACAATCATCAAAAGCTGTGTAGACTACAAAGCTCATTCCTGTTGGGAAGCTAAAAGTTGTAGCATTCAAGTTAGGACCTATAAGGTTCCCATCCATATCATAGATAGCTATTTCTAAATCCACTTGTGTGTCACAGCTATCAAAAACTGTAGGCAAAGGAATTGAGATAAGCCTTGAACATTCATCAGCATCAACTGTAAAGTTCATGTCAGCAACTGGCTCTGTGAATTCAGGAGCAACAAAATCAGTTATGATTATTTCTTGCATACCTAAAGGAAGCTCTTGCTCACCATCTCCACCTTGTGAAACTGGGCAAGACCACTCTCTCAAAGTCCAGAATCTCTGTATTTTAATCTTACAACCGAAGTCAAAAATAATATCAGTAAAATCTGTAGCGATATTACAATTAGCTAAGTTGTCATCTATAATTTTCTTATATGCATTAGGTGCATTCGTATAATTAAGTGCAGCCAACAAAGAAGTATCAGGGTCACCATCTTCATTTGTAAAGAAAAGGTA
>CALHUZ010000568.1 GCA_938039305.1 uncultured Saprospiraceae bacterium | reverse complement strand
TCTGATATCCACTCACTTTTTTCCTGCATGAATGAACTAATCACCTGATCAGTAGCTAGTTCGCTTTTCACTTTAACAGAGAACAAAACATCTCCTTTCTGCAACATGACACCTTCATATGCATCTGTCCAGCTGATGTTTAATCCTTTTCTATTTATAAAATAGTTGTCGTCCGCAAGCTCTACGACACCAGGCACTATGGCTTCAACTAATCTATCACTTAGATTATCAAAATTGAATTGCAATCCATTTACAATAGCATCTTCTCGTGCTATAAAGTGGACCACGTCGCCTTCTGTCTTTACTCCGACCTGAACTGAAGCACTTCTTGTCTCAGCAGCCAATAGTGAACTAATAGAATTACTACTATTTACATCACCGATCTTAACGCCCATGAAGTCTACCGCAAGACTACTCTCATCCATAAATGTGATGTCAATTGTCTCTGTAAACGGGAATGGTGATTTTACATTTTCAAAAATCTGAGATGCATCTACGAATCTCCAACTCTTCTGATCATTGGCCACAAATCTCTCATCGAGTCCTAATACTAATCGTCTAAGTCTAACAAGATCCAGCACGGTCACACGACCATTGTTGTCTACATCTGATGCTATCACTTGATATGGACTTTCAAATGTCCTCACACCGAGTATATGTCTTTGAGCTATTAAGATATCAAGCGTAGTGACTCCATCATCATGCTCCGTATCTTTTTCAAAACTCACTGTATAATCTTCTCCAACTGTCAATCCATCAAATGAAAAGACACCAGTTTCATCTGTCATCAAACTCCGATCAGCTCCTTCACTAAATAGAGTCACAGTCACACCAGGGATATGTACTCCGTCTCTTGTCGCCAGCGCGCCTGCGACCATAAGCGTATCACTTCCGCTACCTCCACAGAGGTTATCACTATTGTCTCTGATTTGCACGAAAAGTTCACATGAATCAACATTAGCCGATTGATCAGTCGCGTATATCTTAACAAAGCGATCACTGATGCCATTGTTGAGGTCTGAACATGTATAAGTCAACACATCAACAATCTCGTCTTTACTAAAGCTCAATGAGATCTGAGTAGAATCATCACAATTGTCAGCAAGAGTTATGTCCACAATATCGCTGACACTTAATGCAACAAATCCTTCTGGATTCAAGACTAAAGAAGGTTGTACTGCTGGACATGATATCATAGGTGAAGTACAATCTACTACTTCAAAACGCACTGTGTCTAAGGCTGCATTATCACATCCATCGACCGCTTCGAAGACGATAGAATAGCTTCCCTCATCAAGGATCGCTGACACTTCATTACCCTCACCAGATGTGATGATAGAACCAATGTCATTGTATATACCGTAAGACCATTCTAACTCATCTACTGGAGTACAAGCATCTCCATCTATTGCACTACCTGTAAGCGTTACTATATCAGCGCAGTCAGTGCTATTGATACAGTATGAAGTATCTCTTGCCATATTTAAAAAGACAGGACCTACATCACTTTGTAGTTTTATAATTTGCTCCTCCTTCCAGAGGCCACTGTTGTTCTCATCGCGCTGACACCAATCAATCACAGTCCACTCTCTGAGTACCTTCACACATGCATTGTCTACATCATAGAAGAATAAATCACTGTATGTCGCATCGACCATAGCGCAACTCGTCGTTAGCACCATTGGACTTCCTGTAAACTCTGGTTCTAATGAAACATTACAACCAAAGATCGTTGTATCAGCAGGAAACATAGCCTGTGTCATATTGAACATAGAATCTTCTACAATTGTAATCTCTTGAACACAGGTCACTACAAATCCACCTTTATCAACCACTTTCCAAGTACGCAATATCGTACCTTGATAGCACTGATCCAGCATATTATCATCTTCATATGATACATCTAAGAAATCACAATTATCTCTAACTGTTGGTTCGCCAGTGATCGACAAGTCATTGTAATCTGCAGCACAGTCTATTGTCTTATCAACCGGGCATATGATGACTGGTCTAAACTTATCTTGTATACTTACCTGAACTTCACAGATATTAAAGTTACCTGCAAGGTCTGTCACTTTAAATTCTACCAAGATGGTATCACCTACTTCTTCACAACAGAACCTTAGGTCATCAGTGTAAGCCGTATCCATAAAGCATGACCCATTAAGCTTACGCGCCTCGTACTTTGCAATGCCACAGTTATCTACACTCAAGTCATCGAATGTCACAGCGTTTACAATTGAATTTCCATTTCCACCTACAGAGATCACTGTAAACTGATCACATACGGCTACCGGTGGCTCTGTGTCACTGATGGTTAACATCATCGTATCGCGAGCTTCATTTCCGCAAGGATCAGTAAGTATATATTCTATCTCAAAAGTCTGAACGATATCTGTAGTTATGATCTCACTTATAAACAAACTTGATCCATTGTTCTTTTTAATTCTTTGTCCTGCGTCATTGTAAGTTTCATAAATCACTTCAAGGATCACTTCGTCAAGATTACAATCGTCATAAGTAGGAAGTGGCAGGTCTATGTTCGTTCCTCCACATATAAATGGATCACTACTGATAGACATGTCTACTAAAGTATCAAGGATGACTGGCGCTTTTTTATCTTCTATTCTTATGATCTGAGTCAACTCAAGGACTTGATCAGAACACCAATCAATCAATACCCAATCACGCACTACTTTCTTACCAAGACCACACAAAGGAAACTCTGTATCGTTGTATGTAGTTCTTAAAGTTCCACAGACACCTACATCATAGCCTCCAGCTATCATAGGAAATCCTGATGATACTGGATCAGGTAGTCCGCTTGAATTCAATGATTCAAAATCAGATATACAATCAGCATTTAAGACTTGAAAAGTCTCAACTAATGAAAGTGTAGTATTGCGTACATATATACGTTGTGTACAAGTATCTTGATTTCCAAATTGATCTTCAAGAGTCCAAAGTCTATCGATCACCTGCTTGAACTCATCTTTACAATTTTCTGCTAAGTCATCTTCATAACGAGCGAAAGCCACACCGCAAAGTGTAGCCATAGAAACGTCATATGTTCTCGGTGTACCACTCAAGGTAAATGTCACATCTTCCCCAAGATCTGGAAACGAGGGCCCACCACCAAGTGTATCATCCGGAATCAAATCAAGCGATTCATAACACCATACTGTGTCTGCCACACATCTATAATCTTCTATATACTTATCTTCTACTGTGAATTCAGACCAACATGAGTTTCCAGTTGCTGGATTAGTTATCATCAGAGAATAATGACCAGGTATATTAATCTCGACCTCATGTCCTTCTGCTATAATATCGTCTGGCGCGTCTACGAGAGATAACTCGATGTTATAATTAAGATAACAGTAGTTGCCATTGGCAAGGATGACATCAGCATTCATCATGACTGAGCATTCTGGGCCCATAGCGATGTTAAGATCTTGATGACAGATAATTGCTCCTGTCTCTTCTGTGCTTGCATCTCTTGCGAAAGTCACTCCGAAAGCATCCGTACAAATAACTTCTCCACCTATCGCTACAGAAGTAATCACAACCGGTGAAGACTCATACGGTCCAGCTGGAAGTATCACGATATCATCAGTGCTACATCCAGTTGCCAAGAGTCCTAATTGTTCTATTATATCATATTCGTTAAGTGCACATTTGCCGACAGGCAACATACCAAAGTCAATATCACTTGTATTACAATCTGAAGCAATAACAGTTAATATCGCATTGTCAAGAATCACATGATCATCAAGAGTGATGCTATTGATAAAGTGCTGTCCATAACCAAACGGTCCTTTATGCGAAATCACAAATCTACTTTCAGGACAATCTTCAAGATCATATCCAAGTCGTCCTAATACATCTGCTATACTCACCTGACAACTTGTAAAGCCTATGTCAAATGTCATCTCACCAGTAAACGTAGCAGCAGTAGGTTGAAAGATCACAGTTATATCCTCATAGAATACTGATCCATCACATGTGATCTCATCTATGACGGTCGTATCACCTATGACAAAATCACTTATTCTTCCTCCATCCTTAATCAATTGAATCTGTGACCGAATCACATCACCTTCAGGAACTCGAAGTTGATCGAGTAGCATATCCTTAGTGGCTGTACATTCGCCGGCACCAAGAGGGAAAGTGACAAATATCTGTCCTGATGTATCTTCAGTGACGCCTCCTATATCCGTTATCGAAGAAACCGTAGTCGTCAAAACAAAAGGCATGAACGTGTCAGCCACCTTATCATAAAGCACCATGGATCTGTTGTCAGGAGCAGTGTAAGGCCCTGATGGAATCAACTGAACCTCCTCACAATCCTCGAGCATAAAAGCTTCGAGCACTTGTCTTGATGAAATCTGACATGCACCAAGGCTTGCTTCAAGCGTCAATGTATCCGGTGGAGTGAACCCGGTAATGCCGCAATCCTGCCCCGAGAGGTTGATACCAAAACATACCACCACCATCAACAGGATCGACCTGAGGTTGGTTAGATGCTCGATAGAGCGAATAAGTGGTAAAAATCGGTTCACGTATTAGGTATATATATAATATGATCTTAAGGTCAAAATCCGTACCATAAATATTTATTCTATACATTAAGAGTATGTTACATATATAATGTGGGCGAGAACTGTTAGATTAGCCCCTGAATAACAACGGATTACGAGTGAATTGGGACTTTTTCATGGTATGGTTAGCAGCGAGGGCAAACTCCAAGAAAAAAGGAGTGAGACACCACCCTATGGACACCTGTCTCAACTGTCAAAATAAGCTCGAAAAAGAGCAGTTATTTTGCCAAGTCTGTGGTCAAAAAGTGCACAATTCTAAGCTGACAGTTTGGTCATTATTAGGTGAATTTTTTGGAAGTCTATTTAACATTGATAACGGTATATACCGGTCATTAGTAGCGCTTCCGATTCCTGGTTTTTTGAGCAAACAGTTCATGTCTGGTAAGCGTAAAAGCTATCTGAATCCAATCAGGATGTTCTTGATCACACTGATCATACATCTTGCAGTATTGAGCAATCTCATACCGATTGAAGAGGTTAATCGCGCTTCTGCAACTTACTTAGAAAGTATAGGCCAACGTAAACTCCAGACAAAGTATCTATCTAACAAAGATTCGATCGCTTCCATTATGAATGGTTGTGATATTGATACACTAGAAACCATCATATTCAATGATCTTGACTTAGAGCAGGATTCTATACAAGTCTTTGAGCCTGAAGGAGATAGCAACCTTAAGATCTTTGTAGAACTAAGCAAGAAGTTCAAGTTTGACAGAGGTGACATGTACACCATGCCTACTGATGAATTCTTAGAGACGTATAAAGCAGATACATATCTTGAACGTGTCGCCATGACTCAGATGTTGAGGGCTGTACGTGATCCATCAGGAGCCATTAGATTCGGTATAGGAAACATATTGTGGAGCGTGCTATTCTCCATCATCATTACGGGGCTATTCATGAAGCTTTTGTACATCAGACGAAAGAGATACTATGTAGAGCATTTGATCGTCTTATTTAATATTCACTCACTTGCTTTCTTACTTGCAACGGTTGCCTTTTATATATCGGCGACATTCTACGCTTGGGAAAGTTCAATTGACGATTTTGTATTTCTGATTATTGCTCTTTTCTTTTTCTTAACGATGAAATATTATTATGAGCAAGGATGGTTCAAAAGTTTCACAAAGTTCTTCATCGTCTCATGGGTGTATTTCTTCCTCTTGATACTGATGATCCTATTGGTAACAATCGTAAGTTTGTTCTTCTTTAAGTAGTGATGATAACAACCAAACTCGATTAGATATAAAGGCAAGCATAGATGAAGTATGATACGGTGATAGGTCTTGAAGTTCACATACAGATGAACACCAATACCAAGGCATTTTGTGATGATGGCAACTCATTTGGCGAAAGCGCTAACAAGCATGTATCCGCAGTCTCTTTCGCACATCCAGGAACGCTACCAGTCGCAAACACATCACATGTCTCGAAAGCAGTTAGACTAGGACTTGCCCTTGGTTGTAAGATCAATCAAACGCACTACTTCGATCGAAAGCATTACTTCTATCCTGATCTGCCTAAGGGATATCAGATCACTCAAGACAATCAGCCGATCTGCATAGGCGGTTCTCTTGACATCACTGTAGACGGCAAGGTCAAAACAGTTCAGATACATCACATACACATGGAGGAAGACGCCGGCAAGACGATCCATGATGTTCATGACAAGTTGAGCCTTTTGGATCTTAATCGTGCAGGAACTCCGCTTATGGAGCTCGTCACAGAACCGGATCTATCATCAGGTGATGAAGTATTTGCCTTTATAGCTGAAATGCAAAAGCTACTAAGATACATCGATGTGTCTGATGCCGATATGGAGAAAGGATCTATGCGCTGCGATTGCAATGTATCAGTAAAGCTGGCTGGAGCAACTGAGCTTGGAGAAAGATGTGAAATCAAGAATCTAAATTCTAAAAGATACGCACGT